>CANFQR010000114.1 GCA_947449125.1 Bacteroidota bacterium
AATAATTGCCACAGCACGTGCAAAAAATAAAGAGTTTATTGACCCTGCAATTAAAACACTTGAGGGTTGGGGATTAATTGTTGAACTGGGAGCAAATATTTTCAAAAGTTACCATCAATTTGCCGGTACCGATAAAGAAAGAGCTGACGACTTGCAATGGGCAATTAATCACAAAACAGCAAAAGCCATTTTAATTAGTAGTGGTGGTTACGGAACATTAAGAATTATTGACCGCATTAACTTTAAACCGCTTTTAAAAAATCCAAAATGGTTTATTGGTTATAGCGACACAACAGTAATTCATAGCCGTTTAATGAATTTAAATATTGCTTCTATACATGGGACTATGGCTTTTCAATTTTTAAAAAATAAAAAAGCAACCCTGTCAATAAAAAATTTATTATTCGGGCAAACAATAAATTACATTATTAAAAAACATAAATTAAATAAAGAAGGCTCTGCTTCAGGAGATATCATTGGCGGAAATCTTTCTTTGTTATATGCTTTAAGCGGCAGCTTAGATGATTTTTCAGGTAAAAATAAAATATTGTTTATTGAAGATTTGGATGAGCAACTTTATCATATTGACAGGATGATGCTTCAACTAAAGCGGAGTGGTAAATTAAAAAATTTAAAAGGGTTAATAGTTGGCGGCATGTCAGATATGAAAGATAACACCATTCCCTATGGAAAAACTGTCGAAGAAATTATTTATGATGCCGTAAAGGAGTACAATTATCCGGTTTGTTTTAATTTCCCTGCCGGTCACATTGAAAACAATATGGCAATGTATTTTGGAAAAAAAGCAATATTAGAAATATCAAAAGAAAAAATTAGTTTAAATTATATTTAAACTAATTTATAGTAAATCAAATAAATTGTTTACGCCTGGGTATCGGTTAACTGTAAAGCCTTCGGCATAACGTACACCAATTGCTCTTCCCCAAATAGTCATTTTACTATTTAAGTTTTCTAAAAAATTCTTACTTGATATGGGCGTTTCAGGTTCTTGTGAGTTTGGATTATAAAACTGAGAAGCAAATGCCATAATAGATTTGTGCTTATCATCTATAAAATTTGTAATATCAATTACAAAATCGGGATGAATATAGTAATCTTGAATGTAATGATAAACGGCTTTTGGACGCCAGGCTTCTTGATTTTTACCTTCGTGTATTGTTTCGATTTTAATTAAACCACTGTAAAAACAGGCGTCTGAAACCAATTTAGCTGCTTTTCCATGGTCGGGGTGCCTATCATTTATTGCATTACACAACACTATTTCAGGCTTATGTTTTCTTATTATTTCAATAATTTGTTTGAGATGAATTTCATCGTTAACAAAAAAAGCATCTTTGCAGTTTAATTGAGTTCTAAATGATACACCTAATATTTCGGCAGATGTCATTGCCTCTTTAGTTCTTAATTCCGCATTACCTCTAGTTCCGAGCTCCCCCAACGTTAAATCTAGTATGCCTACTTTTTTCCCTAAAGCAACGTGTTTTGCAATAGTTCCACTACAACCTAACTCCACATCATCCGGATGAACACCAATTGCTAAAATATCAATTTTCATTTTACTATTGATTTGCTTTTTTTATTAAAGCGTTTAGTTTATCGTTTAGCTTTGGCAAACTTCTAAACAATACATAGCTCCGTTTATAATCTCCAATATTAAAGGCTGGCGAACCTTGAACAATTTCTCCTTCCTTTTCAATGCTAGAACCAATTCCGGACTGACCTGCAATTTTTACACCATCGGCAATTTTCATATGTCCGGCAATTCCAACCTGGGCGCCAATCATACAATTTTTACCAACTTTTGTAGAGCCCGCTACCCCGGAAAGTCCTGCAATTACAGTGTTCTGTCCGATTTCAACATTATGGGCAATTTGCACCAAATTATCTAGTTTAACTCCTTTTCTAATTATTGTAGATCCTAAAGTTGCCCTATCAATAGATGAATTAGAGCCTATTTCGACATTATCTTCTATAATTACATTACCAATTTGGGGAACCTTTGCGAAAGCGTTTCCTTCTGTGTTTGGGGCAAAACCAAATCCGTCGCTGCCTATTACAGTTCCAGCATGAATTGTACAATCGGAACCAATTTTGCACTCGTGGTATAATTTAACACCAGAATGTAAAATAGTATTATCACCTATTTCACAATGATCTCCAATAAAAACATGTGGGTGTAATTTTACATTATTGCCAATAGTAGCATTTTGACCTATATAAACAAATGCTCCTATATAACATTCAACGCCTATTTTAGCGCTTTCTGAAATGAAGGACGGCTGTTCTGTTCCAACTTTTTGTGCTTTAGTTTGCGTATACAACTCTAATAATTTAGCAAATGATTCATAGGCGTTATCTACACGAATTAATGTACAGCCTGGTTTTACTGGCCTTTCAAGAACAAGCGTATTATTTACAATTACAATGCTAGCATTTGTTGTGTAAATAAAGTTAGTATAAACAGGATTTGCCAAAAAAGAAAGCGTTTTTTCTTTTCCTTCTTCAATTTTTGACACGTTGTTTACGGTAATATTTTCATCTCCCTCAACATGTCCATTTAAAAGTTGCGCTATTTGTTTTGCTGAAAATTCCATACAATTAATTATTTAAAATTAAGTAAATTTTTAATATAACTTTTACTAAACTCGTTCTTAATGTAACAATAAAACAATTGCTTAAACATTTAGTATAAGCTAAGCAAATGCGGTTGCGTCTTTAATAACAGCTATAAGTTTTTTCTTTTCTTCGTGCCAGTTAATTTGAGAATTAACTTTAGCAATATTAGATTTATAGGTTATTAATTTATCAGAAAACAACATCTCATTAATTTTTGCTGCTATTGCCGTTGGTTCGTGACTTTCAATAAAATCGCCAATATTATATTTTGTTATGATTTTTTCTATTTCGGGTAAACGACTTGCTAAAATTGGGACGTTCGCCTGTAAATAGTCAAAAAATTTATTTGGTAAACTAAAATAATAATTAAGGTTTGTGTTTTTATCTATACTTAACCCAAGATCTGCATTATAAGTATAGTGCATTAATTCGTTTTTAGGGATTTTGTAAATAAGAGTTACCTTGTTTGTAAAGCCGTTTGCTTTTATTTTGTTTTCTAAAACACCCCATACATCCCCGCTTCCTATAATTAACAACAAGGCACCATCAACAAAATGCATGGCGTCTATCAATTCCTCTGCACCCCTATCAATGTTAATCCCTGCTCCTTGAAGTAAAATTATTTTTTTATTAAGCGGCAAGTTTAAATCTGTTTTTGTTTTTGGTTGAAAATTATTTTCTGTATCAGAAATATTTCTAACAACATTAAATTTTGTTTTGTATTTTTTTTCGAAAATGTTTGCAATACTGTCGTTTACCGTAATGCAGTGGCTCAACCTTGGCACAATTTTGCTTTCGAAAAAAAGCCATATTCTTTTTTTAATAGGGCTTTTAATTAGCTCAGGCACTTCACAAAACAATTCGTGACTATCGTAAATCAGCGGTATTGATTTTATTTTTGAAACAAGATAATTAGGAACTAATGTATCTAGATCATTTGCATATAATAAATGAGCTCGGCTAAACAAGAGTTTTAAAAACAATCGGAAATTAAAAAACAAATAAAATAATGGTCCCTTTAAAAAAAATAATTTCATGCGCTGTGTTTTAAACGAGAAATTATTTATGGGTAAAGATGATGGTAAATGTCTGCCAATTAAAACCACATCAAAACCGCATTCTTGAAGTGTTATACATGTTTTCTTTACACGATTATCGGTAACTAAATCATTTATTACACTTACTAAAGCTATTTTTTTTGTTGTAAACAAATACTTTGTTGATATTGGTTTAAAGTTAGAAATATATCCAATAATTTATTGGTTATTTTTGTTTAACATGCTCGATTTTAAAGAAAATATAAGCCTTAAGCCATATAATACGTTTGGTATTGAGGCGTTTTGCTCATTTTTTATAGAAATAAATTCTATAGAAGATTTTATGCTGCTTTTAAAAACCGACATTTTTCATTCAAATTCTAAATTAATTATTGGTGGTGGCAGCAATATTTTGTTTACGAAAAATTTTAATGGCTTAGTCATCAAAAACAACATAAAGGGAATATCTGTCGTTTCAGAAAATTCTGAGACGGTGATTGTTAAAGCAAACGCAGGTGAAAACTGGCATGAATTTGTTATGTGGTGTATAAACAAAGGTTATTGTGGGCTCGAAAATCTTTCATTAATTCCAGGATGTGTTGGAGCATCGCCTATGCAAAACATTGGTGCTTATGGCGTAGAAATAAAAAACTTGTTTTACGAACTTGAAGCAATTAACATGAATAATGGAAAAGTAGACGTTTTTAATAATGCGGCTTGTGAGTTTGGTTATCGTGAAAGTGTATTTAAAACAAAACATAAAGGTGTGTTTTTTATTACTTCTGTATCCTTTATTCTAACTAAAACTCAAAATTTAAACACTTCTTATGGTGCTATAAATTCCGAATTAGCGGCTATGAAAATCTCTACCCCAACCATAAAAAATGTTTCTGATGCTGTTATTTCTATACGCAACAGCAAATTACCCAACCCTAGAGAAGTTGGTAATGCAGGAAGTTTTTTCAAAAATCCAGAAGTTCCAAAAGAAAAACACGAGGAGCTTAAATTAATGTTTGAAAATTTAGTTTCTTATTCGTTACCAAGTGGTAATTATAAATTAGCGGCTGGATGGTTAATTGAACAATGTGACTTAAAAGGTTATGAAAAAAACGGCGCAGCTATTCATACAAAACAGGCTTTAGTTTTAATTAACAAAAATAATTGTAGCGGACTAGATGTATTTGAATTGTCAAACTATGTAATACAAAAAGTATTTGATAAATTTGGTGTAAGCCTTGAACGGGAAGTAAATATTATCTAATGATTGGGTTTTTAATTGATGTCGGTATTTTTTCCAATTTGTTTTACACAGGCTTCATTTTCTTTCAGGAACCTTTCGAATTCTATTTTTCGTACATACCTATATTAATTTTACTGCCAATTTTTTTAATAAAATATAAGTTTCACTTTCCAAATTTATATATTTTAATTCCTTTACTAATTACTGGTTTGTTTAATATATTTATTGAAAACAATACGTTTTTAAACTTTTTTAAAATATATTTAAATATTAGCGTTAGTCTTATTTTTTATCAATACGTTCTTCAATATTACAATTATGATGTAAAATTAATTTTTAAAAAATACCTTAATGTTTCATACATAGTATGTGCAATTGGTTTGTTTCAATTAATCTCCTATTTAGTTGGATTTACTTTTGGTTACAATCTCAGAAATTTTATTCCGTTAAATAAATGGGGATTAAACTTTGGAGGACTTGGATTACGAATAAACAGTGTTTTTAGTGAGCCTTCGGCATTAGGAATTGCAATATCTCCAGCTTTTTTTATAAGCGCTTATCAATTAATAACGCGTACTAATTTTATGCTTTCTTTAAAAAAGTGTTTAATAATTGTTATATGTTATTGTTTGTCTTTTTCGAGTTTAGCCTTTTTTGGTGTGTTTTTATCCATCATATTAATTACCATCAATTATGGTGCATTAAGGTATTTCGTTATTGCAATTCCAGTTTCTGTATTTCTTTTTTTTGTAGCATATAATAAC
>CANFQR010000115.1 GCA_947449125.1 Bacteroidota bacterium
GACGTGGCTTTAGTGGGCGGTGGCAATAATCCACAACCCGGAGAAATTAGTTTAGCGCACAATGGCGTTCTGTTTTTAGATGAATTACCCGAATTTAAAAGAACAGTGCTTGAAGTAATGCGCCAACCGTTAGAAGATAGAGTGGTAAATATCAGTAGGGCTAAATTTAGTGTTGATTATCCTGCCAGTTTTATGTTAATTGCCAGCATGAATCCTTGTCCGTGTGGGTATTACAACCATCCTGAGAAAGAATGTGTTTGTAACCCTGGAATTGTACAAAAGTATTTAAATAAAATTAGCGGACCTCTTTTAGACAGAATAGATTTACACATTGAAGTTACTCCGGTTCCGTTTAACGATTTAAGTAAAAATACTATCGCTGAGGAAAGTAAAGACATTAGGCAACGTGTTATAAACTCGCGATTAATTCAGAGCAAGCGGTTTGTAAATGACGACAACATTTATTGTAACGCACAAATGCGAACTAAAGATTTAAAAAAATATTGTCTGTTAAATGAAGCCGGCAATGCACTTTTAAAAAATGCTATGGAGCGTTTAGGTTTAAGTGCCAGGGCTTACGACAGAATTTTAAAAGTTGCACGAACCATTGCCGATTTAGATAATTCCGAAAATATAGAAACCAACCACATAGCAGAAGCAATACAATACCGAAGCTTAGACCGTGATGGCTGGGCTGGGTAAAGAAGCTGTTGTTTAAACTATACAAGTATTAAATTGAAAGAAGCAAATCAAATAGTATTAGATTTAAAACGTAGAATTTTTAAACCAATTTATTTTTTAAGTGGTGAAGAATCTTATTACATTGACCAAATAAGTGATTATATTGAAAACAATGTTTTGGAAATTAACGACAGAGAATTTAATCAGAATGTTGTTTATGGAAAAGATGTTGACCTCTCGGCAGTGCTGGCATTAGCCAAACAATTTCCGATGATGAGCGAATATCAGGTTGTTATAGTAAGGGAAGCACAAAACATTAAAGAACTAAATAAAAACTCGACCGGCGATGAAAGTTCGGTTTCTGAAAAATCTACTGGTAACAGTGCGTCACAGCAATTTTTACATTACATTAATAACCCGCAGCCTACTACAATTTTAGTATTTTGTTACAAGTATAAAAAATTAGATAAACGCAGTTCAATTGCAAAAGCTTTACAAAAACAGGCTGTATACTTTGAGTCTGCTAAGCTATACGACAATCAATTACCCGAATGGATAAGCAACTATATAAAAGACATTAATTATAAAGTGGCACCTACTGTTCCTGCAATGCTGGCAGAATTTTTAGGAAATTATTTAGGAAAAATAGTTAATGAGATAAATAAACTTGTAATTAATTTACCCGAAGGTAGCGAAATTACAACAGCCTTAGTGCACGATAACGTAGGCATTAGCAAAGATTTTAATGTGTTTGAATTACAAGAGGCTTTAGGAAAAAAAGATATTTTAAAAGCCAACCGAATTGTAAATTATTTTGCTGATAACGAGAAAGAACACCCAGCTGTGATGGTTTTAAGTTCGTTGTATGGCTATTTTAGTAAACTGTTAAAGTACCATTTTTTACCTGATAAAAGTAAATTTGCCGTTGCTTCAGCGTTGGGAGTTAATGCTTTTTTTGTGGAGGGCTATGCAAGAGCCGCATCTAATTACAGTACGGCAAAACTCAAATATATTTTTGCTTGCTTAAAAGAGTGCGATTTAAAATCAAAAGGTGTAGATAATCCAAGTATTGACAGTGGCGAATTACTCAGAGAATTAATCTTTAAAATTTTACATTAATTATTTTTTTCCGAAAATAAACTTATTTATTTCATTAAAGAGTGTTCGAGCTTCTTCATCACTAATTTGCATACCAAATCTAACTGCACGTCCCTGAGAAAAAAATTCTAATCTTTCGCCCCCTTTAACCCAAAAACTCTGGTTAAAATTGTCTGAAAAACTCACGTTTGATGTTTCAATTAGTTTAAAATCATTTATTAAGTCTAAATTAAACTCTTTAATTTTTCCTTTTTTATTTGTTTCGCGCTGATAATAGATTATATCATTTTGAATCCATAATTTTTCTTTACCATTTTTTTTCCAAATAAATGTTCGCGCAATTTTAAACTCAAAATAGGCCCAGAATGATAAATAGATAATTAAAAATAATTTTGAATTTTCATCCTGCATTTTAAAGTAGTTAATACAAACAATTACACCGCAAACTGTCCATGCAAATAACCAAAAAAACATGAGCCATAATTTTTTTTTATCGGTAGTTGGTAAAATAACTATACTCAGTAAATCTTCTTTTTTTAATATACTTATTCTATTTCCTATTACTTTCATTTATACCGTAGCTTTATGTAAATGCATACAAATTTAAGTATCTTTAAAACCATAAACCAACTATGAGTCAATTAAAAAGAAGTTTAAATTTATTTGATACCATCATGATTGTTTCCGGCAGCATGATTGGCTCTGGAATTTTTATAGTTTCGGCAGATATGACCCGCACATTAGGTTCGCCGTTTTGGGTTTTAATGTGTTGGATTATTAGCGGGGTAATTACATTATTAGCTGCGTTAAGTTATGGTGAGCTTGCGGGGATGATGCCTAAAGCGGGCGGGCAATTTATATATATACAACGCGCCTTCGGACAATTAACCGCCTTTGTTTATGGATGGACTGTTTTTATGGTTATTCAAACAGGAGTAATTGCGGCTGTGGCGGTGGCATTTGCAAGATTTATGGGAGTGTTTATTCCCTTTTTTGATGAGAATAACAAATTGTTTATGCTTGGAAATTTTTCAGTATCGGCAACACAGTTGTTAGCGGTGGTTTCAATTTTTTTTCTCAGCTATTTAAATTCATTAGGGGTTAATAACGGAAAAATAATTCAACGCGTTTTTACCAGCGCAAAATTATTAGCGTTATTTGGGTTAATATTAATTGGTGTTTTTGTTGGATATAAAACTGGTTATTGGAAATCTAATATTCAATTACCATTTTCAAGTTCAGGTTTAAGTTCAAATACAATTAATCCAGATTTTAATTATACAACTCTTTTGGGCGCTTTGGGCGTTGCGCTCATTGGCTCGCTTTTTAGCAGCGATGCCTGGAACAACGTTACATTTATTGCAGGAGAAGTAAAAGAGCCACAAAAAAACATTCCGTTGGGTTTATTAATAGGCGTATTAATTGTTACAATTTTATATGTGTTGGCAAATGTGGCTTATTTTATGTTGCTGCCCGCATTAGGCTCTCCCGAAGGCAAAACGGTTTTAGACAGAGGTATTGCATTTGCTCAAAACGATAGAGTTGGCACGGCGGCTCTTTCTGCCGTCTTTGGCCAAACCTCTGCTTATGTAATGGCTTTATTGATTATTATTTCAACTTTTGGATGCAATAATGGATTAATTTTATCCGGTTCTCGTTTATTTCAATCGATGGCAAATGAGGGTTTATTTTTTAAATCGGCTTCGTTTTTAAACAAAAACAGTGTTCCTTCAAAAGCACTTTGGTATCAGGCAACGTGGGCGTCGGTTTTATGTGTTAGTGGCTCATATGGGTCGTTGTTAGATTATTGTACGTTTGCATCTTTGGTGTTTTATATTGTAACAATTTCGGCTTTGTTTTATTTAAGGAAGAAAGAACCAGATGCAGATCGTCCTTATAAGGCATTTGGTTACCCTTTTTTACCGGCAATTTACATTTTAGTAACCGCTTTAATTTGTATTGATTTATTAATTTTTAAAACCTTAAACACAGGTCTTGGCTTATTAATTATGTTATTAGGCATTCCTGTTTTTTATATTTTTAAAGCAAAAAAAAATGCTGAATAATTTTCTCATTACTTTTTTTGGATTTAATAATCAACAACGCAACGGACTTTTATTGCTTTCAATAATTAGCTTGTTGCTGTTATTGGTTCGAATGGTTTACCCTTATTTTATAGTAAATGATAATATTGTTGTTAAAGATCTGCCATTGGTTGAAGAAAAAATAGACAGTGCATTTCAAAGCTCAAAAAAATATTATTCAGGATTCAATTCAGCCTCTAATAGCAATTTAAATTTATTTGTTTTCAATCCCAATACAGTTTCTTTTACTCAACTTATTGAATTAGGATTTAAAGAAAAAACAGCCCAAACATTTATCAAATTCAGAAACAATGGTTTTGTATTTACACAAAAATCTGACTTACAAAAAGTTTATGGCGTATCTGATAAATTTTATTTACAATTAGAGCCTTATATATTGATAGAAAAGACAATTACAACTCCATCAGGAGGAGATGTTTTGCAACATAAAAAAATTTCGACTGAAATAGACACCAAAAAAGCAAAAGTTAAGATTGAATTAAACTTTGCGGACAGTATGGGTTTGATTGAATTAAAAGGGATTGGTTCAGCTTTTGCAAAACGTATTTTAAAATACAGAACTATTTTAGGAGGATTTATTAATGTTGAACAATTAAAAGAAGTTTATGGATTTACTGACGAACTTTATGAACAGATACTACCATTTGTAAAAGTTGATGCTAATTTGATAACGAAAATTAATATAAATAAAGACGATTTTAAAATCATTAATAAACACCCTTACTTAAGCTATGAGTTAACAAAAATAATTTGTGAATGGAGACGTAAGACTCAGATTACAGCAACAAATCTGAAGGAAATAATAAACGATAACAGTGTTTATAACAAAGTACTACCCTATACCGACTTTCAGTAGAATTTTACTAATTTTAAAAAAACACAAAATAACAATCTGTTTTAGTTATGAGCGATAAACAAAGAACAATAAAAAATCCTGTTTCTATTTCGGGAGTTGGTTTACATACCGGAGCTCCTGTTACCTTAACATTTAATCCCGCCCCAGAAAATCATTGGTATAAATTTCAACGGGTTGACATTGAAGGACAACCAATTATTGAGGCTGACGCTGATTTGGCAACAGATACATCAAGAGGAACTACATTAGAAAAAAATGGCATAAAGGTGCATACCACAGAACATGTTTTAGCAGCATTGGTGGGCCTTGGAATTGACAATTGTCTTATTCAGGTTACTGCACCCGAAATGCCAATAATGGATGGAAGCTCATTAAAATTTATTGAATTGCTTGAGAGTGCAGGTATAGTTGAGCAAGAGACCGATCGTGATTATTTTGAATTAGAAGAAAATTTAACGTTTGAAGATCCCGTAAAAAAAGTTGAAATGCTTGCTGTACCGCAAGATGATTTTAGAGTAACTGTAATGGTTGACTACGGAAGTGAGGTATTAGGCACGCAACACGCCTCCATGTATAATTTAAGTGAATTTAAATCTCAAATTGCACCATGCCGCACGTTTGTTTTTTTAAGAGAATTAGAGGCCTTGTTACAACACAATTTAATTAAAGGTGGCGATTTAGACAATGCAATTGTTTTAGTTGATAGTGAATTACCAGAAGAAAAATTAAATTATTTACGTAAAGTATTTAATAAGCCAAACGTTGAAGTTAAAGGTAGAGGAGTTTTAAATAACACTAAATTGCATTTTTATAATGAACCCGCCCGACATAAATTATTAGACATAGTGGGAGATTTAGCCCTTGTTGGTAAACCAATGAAAATACATGTTTTAGCAGCAAGGCC
>CANFQR010000116.1 GCA_947449125.1 Bacteroidota bacterium
AAAAAATCCATGCATTAATCGTATTAGTATATATTGAAATTTCAAGAGAAAAAAACACTTTAGAAAATATTAAAAACCAAACATATTTAATAAAACTAAGACAATTTGAAGATTTAATCGAAGAGAATTTTAGAAGTGATAAGTTTGTTAAAAACTACGCATTCAAATTAAATATTACAGAAAAACACCTAAATAGAGTTGCAAAAAGTTGTATTGGAAAAACGAGTACACAATTAATAAGTGAAAGAATTATACTTGAAGCAAAAAGGATGTTAATTTATTCCAAGTTAAATGTCACTCAAATTGGTGAAGAATTAGGCTATTTTGATAATTCTTATTTTGTAAGATTTTTCAAAAAGAATGTCGGTATCACTCCATTTGCTTTTTTAATTAAATACAAAATTCTAAATCAATTTCTTGTGTTACTGTCTTTGGTTGCATTAAACATAACTGCTTAATTAAGCTGCTTGAATATGAGTTGATGTCCTTTCATACAATGAATTGGTTTCAGTTTTATTTAACTTAAATTTAATTAAGTTAAAAATTTCCTTGGTTTGCCTCATTTTATCATCAAACACAATTTTGTTTGTGTGAGAAAATCTTGTAGTTAAACACTCATTAAACAACCAGTTTGTTGCCTCAATTAATTCTAATTGCCTTTCAACTTTACCTGTATTTCTTAGTAACTTTATAAGCTCTCTGGAGTATGCCATGTATTGAATGTATGCATAGTCTCCCCCGTGTTCATTGTCGTATTTAATATTCTCAATCATATTAAAATACCTGTTTACTTTTTTAGTTATTCTCATGATTTTTAAATTTTATAAAGCCAAAACTACTACATAAAGTAGTATATTATTGCTACATTTTATAGCTTTAACAAATAAAATAGATATTTAAAACCTCACAAAACCAGAAAAACCAATAGATAAAACCTATAAAAAATAAAATAACACTGTATTTATTAATTTTAACACCAAATAAAAAGCATTATTAAAATAAGACTTGCAAATCAAATCATTTTACAATACATTTGTTAAACACTTAAATAAATATATTATACATCATTCGATTAGTTTTTTTTCCTCTTTGCAAAAATTTCAATTAACACATTTGACTTTCATTTTAAGATTACCGTTAAGTTAATTTTTATCGTAACATTAAAGTTTATGGTTAATTTAAAAAGAGTCTAAATAACAGAAGAAAAAATATAAACAGGTTTGGGTCACACCCTTTTTCTCAAAACTGTTTTAACAAATAAATTAAAAAGGGAAAATAAAAAAATAAAAAAATGGAAAAAGGAACAGTAAAGTTTTTCAACCAAACAAAAGGATTCGGTTTTATTAAAGTAGAAGGAACCGGAAAAGAAGTGTTCGTGCACGTATCTGGAATTAAAGAAGAAATTCGCGAAAACGACGAAGTTGTGTTTGAAATTCAAGAAGGAAAAAAAGGATTAAATGCCGTTAATGTTAAATTAGCGTAATTCTTTTTTGGTTAATTAAATTATTGCAGTTACTAAAAATATTAATATATAATACCAATCTACAATTTTAATTAACAAAAAACCCCTCTCAAATTGAGAGGGGTTTTTTAGTTTAATTACCATTTAAACTGTCATTATTTCTTTTTCTTTTTGCTCAATATGCTTATCAACTTTTGAAACACTATTATCAGTTAGAATCTGAATTTTACTTTCGGCACTTTTGGCCTCATCTTCAGGCACCCCATCTTTTTGTAATTTTTTTATTTGCTCCATGCTATCCTTACGAACAGTTCTGATTCCAACTTTTGCATCTTCACCAATACCTTTAGCGGTTTTAGTTAGTTGCTTACGACGCTCTTCAGTTAATGGCGGCACCATTATTCTAATAATTACGCCATCATTTTGTGGATTAAACCCAAGATTAGCCGCCTGAATGGCTTTTTCAATTGGTGTTAACATCGATTTCTCCCATGGCTGAATAACCAAAGTGCGAGAATCTTGAGAATTTACACTTGCTGTGTTACTTAACGGAACCATACTGCCATAATAATCAACCATTACACTCTCAAGCATGGCAGGACTGGCTTTTCCTGCTCTAACTTTTTGTAATTCGGTTTCTAAATGACTAATGGTTTTATCCATTGATGTTTTTGCATTTTCTAATACTGAATTTATATCACTCATAATTATACTGGTTTAACGTTTATTTTACAGGATTTTTAAATAATTCATAAAGTTTATTTAACACAAAATCAAT
Organism: Bacteroidota bacterium; assembly: GCA_947449125.1. Classification (GTDB taxonomy): domain Bacteria; phylum Bacteroidota; class Bacteroidia; order B-17B0; family Aurantibacillaceae; genus Aurantibacillus. The sequence continues at coordinate 2,241 of CANFQR010000116.1, forward strand.
TTCTTCTTTTGTATTGTATTTACTAAAACTAAATCGAACCGATGGTCGTTCCATATTTGTGCCAATTCCTCTAAGCACATGACTACCTTGATTACTACCACTGCTGCAAGCACTTCCTCCACTGGCTGCAATCCCTAAAATATCAAGGTTGAACAATAACATCTCTCCATCGGGATGTGCTGGGAAACAACAATTTAATACGGTATAAAGTGATTTTTCATCAGAAGTTTCTCCGTTAAATTCTATCCCTGGAATATTTTTCAAAAGTTCTTCACGCATATAATTTTTTAATCCTCTAATGTGTGCTTGATGTGCTTCCATTTCATCAAAACAAATTTCTAAGGCTTTTGCCAACCCAACAATTCCATATACATTTTCGGTTCCTCCACGCATGTTTCTCTCCTGCGCCCCGCCATGAATAAACGGTGTAATTTTACATTGATGATTAACATATAAAAAACCAACGCCTTTAGGACCATGAAATTTATGTGCCGCGCAAGTTACAAAATGCACCTTTAACTCGCGCAAATCCATTGTATAATGACCCATGGTTTGAACAGTATCACTATGAAAAATTGCATTATATTTTTCACATAAATCGCCTACTTCTTTTAATGGTAACAATGTTCCTATTTCATTATTTGCATGCATTAAAGAAACTAAACTACGCGAATTATTCTTCAATAAATTCTCCAAATCAGCAAGATCTATATTTCCTTTATTATCTATTTTAACCCAACTAACTTTAACCTTACCGTTTTTTTCAAGCACCTTAATTGTGTGCTCTACCGCATGGTGTTCTATTGTACTCGAAATAATGTGCTGTATACCATAATCTGTAACCGATTGGTTTATGGCCATGTTATCTGCTTCAGTTCCACCTGAAGTGAAAAATATCTCGGCAGGCGAAACATTCAATAATTTTGCTACAGTTTTACGCGCTGCTTCAATTGACGTGCGGGTTTTTCTTCCAAAACCATGTATAGATGAAGGATTTCCGAAATCTTCACGCATTAAAGGCATCATGGCATTTAACACATTTTCATCTAATCTAGTAGTGGCCGCATTATCTAAATATACTTTCATTGGGTTAATTATTTTTTATTTAATTTTCAATTATTGCTTTAATATCTGCAATAATTTTATTCGCTAGCTTATCTGCAGCTTCTATTGACATGCTTTCACTGTATATACGAATAATTGGCTCTGTATTGCTTTTACGCAAATGAACCCATTCTTTATCAAACTCTATTTTTACACCGTCTATGGTATTAACCGGTTGGTCTTTATATTTTTCTTTCACAGACGCAAGAACTTTATCAACATCAATTTGAGGTGTTAATTCAATTTTATTTTTTGAAATACAATAATTCGGATAGGTTTTTCGCAACTCAGAAATTGATTTACCGAACTTTGCCAAATGAGTTAAAAAAATTGCTATACCCACCAAAGCATCTCGCCCATTATGAAGCTCTGGTAAAATAATTCCACCGTTACCTTCACCTCCAATAAGCGCATTTGTTTCTTTCATCATTTTTACCACATTTACCTCGCCAACAGCCGAAGCCGAATAACTTCCGCCATTAGCTTCGGTAACATCACGCAAAGCTCTCGTACTTGAAAGATTGCTTACTGTATTAGCATTTTTATTTTTTTGTAAAATATAATCTGCAACTGCAACCAAGGTGTATTCTTCTCCAAACATTTCACCATTGTCACAAACAAAAGCCAAACGATCTACATCAGGATCTACACTAATACCCAAATGCGCTTTTTGTTTTAAAACTTCTTTACTTAAATCGGTTAAATGTTCCGGTAACGGTTCAGGATTATGCGCAAAATTTCCATTTGGCTCGCCGTGTATTACTTTAATATTTTTTACACCTAATCTTTGCAACAAATTTGGCACTACAATTCCTCCACTTGAATTTATGGCGTCAATCACAATTGTGAAATTGGCGTTTTTAATCGCCTCAACATCTACATAAGGTAAATCTATTATTTTTTTGAAATGTTGTTCAATAAAATCATTATTAACCTTATAGGTACCCAAATTATTTACTTCAGCATAATTAAAATCTGAATTTTCGGCTAAACGCAAAATTTCTTGCCCGTTTAATTCACTAATAAATTCACCTTTTTCGTTTAATAATTTTAAAGCATTCCACTGCTTGGGATTGTGGCTTGCAGTTAATATTATTCCTCCCTGAGCATTTAATTCGGTTACTGCCATTTCAACCGTGGGGGTTGTGCTAAGATCCAAATCAATAACATTTATTCCCAATCCTATCAAAGTTCCTGTGACAATTCCCGAAACCATTTGCCCACTAATCCTTGCGTCTCGCCCAATAACAACTTTAATATCAGTAGTTGTTTTATTGTTATTTAAAATCCATGTTCCGTAGGCTGATGTAAATTTTACAATATCTAATGGTGTTAAACCATTATCTGGCTTTCCTCCAATAGTTCCTCTAATACCTGAAATACTTTTTATGAGCGTCACTTTTAATTAATTTTTAAGCGGTAAAGATAGAAAAACTGCTTAATCTTTGAAACCATTTAAGTTAACAAAAATTGTTCATTTTTAATTCTAATTTTGTAGTAATAATCATTTTTATCACGATTTTTATCAAAGAAATAAACTAATGAGAATTAAACGCTTTATACTGTTTGCAGGTTTATTTTTTCTTCAGAAATTTGTTTTTGCTTCAAAATCAAGCGAACAATATGTTTATCTAATTAATCCGATGTTTCAAAAAATTGATTCTGTTAACATTTCTAAATATAGAGAAATTATAAGTGATGTTAACAGACCAAGCCCGCTATTAAAATATTTTAACTCAAAGAAAAAAAAGAATAAAAAAATAACCGCTGCTGTTTTAGCCTTTCCTTTTCCGTTTGGTATTGTTGGATTACACCGTATTTATTTAGGAACAGCGCCTTATGTACCAGTTGTGTATATTGGTAGCATGGGAGGTATTTTTGGCGTACTCCCTTTTGTAGATTTTTGTATTTTAATTTTAGACAAAGAGGAATCAAGATATATTGATAATAAAAAAGTATTTATGTGGGTTGAATAATTCATTAATATGTGCGGCATTTCAGGAATTATTTTAAAACAAAAAAGCAACCTTAATTTAACAGCAAAAATTATTTCGCTTACCAATGCTATTAAACATCGCGGACCTGATGGCGAGGGTTTTATTTTAGCAAACGAACATTTTGTTACCCCGTATTTTAATGCCCTAAAACAAAATTATACCCGTAAAGATTTAAATTACCTACCTAAAAATAATATGGTAGAAGGTTCCGAAAATGCCTTCTTAGCGTTTGGACACAGACGTTTATCTATTATTGATTTATCCGAAACCGGGCACCAGCCCATGTGCGATAATACCGGCA
>CANFQR010000117.1 GCA_947449125.1 Bacteroidota bacterium
AATCTTTATTTTGATCTTGGTCTAACGTTGCCTCATCAGGTGCTTTCCAATAATTAAGAGTATCCATAGGAGTTAAAGCTGCTAATTTAGCCGACTCGGTAAAATTTCCAAATTCATCGGGGACAGGAGTTTCTATTTTCTTCTCTTCTTTATGCGACGGAGTTGGTACAAAAACAACCAATAGAATTACAAGACCTACCATAAAAACAACCAGCAAAACAATAATACTTATTAGTTTACTTACAACCGGAGCTAACGGATTATTATTATTCTGTCTAATTTCTTCCTTGTGCATAAACTATTAATGAGGCAATTTATCTTTTATGAAACCATATATATAAGTGCCAATTACTGCAAATAAAAATACAACAATCATGGCAATATAGCCATAACCAATATTTACAACCATTGGCCCCGGACATGCACCGCTTAATGCCCAACCTAAACCAAAAATAATTCCACCTATTAGATAACGAAGAGTAGATTTTTCTTTAGGATAAAACATAATAGGATTTCCATTTACGTCTCTTAATTTATATTTTTTTATTAAGGCAACGCCAATTACACCTATGGTAACAGCGGTTCCGATTATGCCATACATATGGAAAGATTGAAACCTAAACATTTCCTGAATTCTGAACCAAGAAAACGCTTCAGATTTGGCCATTACAATACCAAATAAAACACCTAACACTAAAAATTTTAATAGTTTCATACGTTTAAATTATTTGTTTTTAAATTTAATTTCTTGCTTTTGGTTTACTTAAAAATTAAATAAGTTTTAATCATAACTATGTTAACTTTAATAAACTTGATTTAATAGTTTTATAATATTAGAGGAAGTAACATAAAAGTCATTAATAGGCCGCCAATAAAAAATCCTATAACTGCAATTAGTGACGGTAATTGTAAATCAGATAAACCACTAATGGCATGACCTGAGGTGCAGCCGCCTGCATAACGCGAACCAAATCCCACCATTAAACCTCCGATGGCAAGAATTAAAAATCCTTTTAATGTAAAAATAGATTCAACACTAAATAATTCATTGGGTTGTACCGATGTTGGTTCAGCAATATTTAACGCAGCTAAATCGTTAATTGTAATTTGTGAGATTTGAACTGGCTTACCGTCTGATAAAAATTGAGCGGTTATAAAACCACCCAAAACAGCTCCAATTAAGAATACTAAATTCCACATTTGAGAACGCCAGTTAAAATCAAAAAACTTAACGAACTTACCTCCTCCTGCCGCAGAGCAAAGTGTTCGTAAATTAGATGAAAACCCAAACGATTGGCCAAAAAACAATAGCGTAAACATAATTCCTGCAATTAATGCACCTGATACCCACCAGGTCCAGGGTTGTTGAATAAACTCTAGCATACTAATTAATTTTTTAAATGATAAGTTATAATTGGTTTAAATAAATGATTGATTAATTTTTCGTTAGCACTGTGATGAAACAAGCCTCCCTTGCCGTTGGTGCCAATGCAAATAATATCCATTTCCTGCATTTGATTAAAATGAATTACACCGTTCTCAACATCGCTATCATTTAAAACATGTAATTCAAAATTATCAATTCCGTTAATAGAAGCAAATAACTTCATGTATGATATTATGGACGATTTTTTTTCCTCGGAGGTATCTTTTGTTATTTGCAATAGGTGCGCTTTAGTATTAAATGCTTTTATTAATTTATGCAACAAGGCTAAATTTTCGTTTTTAGGATTTGAAAAATCGTGAACCAATAAAATATTTTCGATAATTAAATCTGAACGGTCGCACATTAAGGATAATACCGGCACAGTTGATTGGCGGGCAACCAATTGAGTTTCGGAACCAGATAATTTTTCTTTTAAACCCCAGGCACCTTTTGTACCCATTACTATCACATCAAAATTATTTGATTGTGCATAGGAAACTATTTTCTCGGTTAATTTACCTAACTCTAAATGTGTTGAAATAGTTGAACCGTATAAAACTTTTAAATCGTTTAACTTACGTTCAGCAATGGTTTTTTGCGAAACAACATAATCAACGCTTATTTCGCCACAGGTTTGAATGTTTCCATCCATATCCATCGTAACTGTATCGGGTACAGATAACACATGAAGAAAATGAATTTGAACCGGTATTTTTTCTTCCAGTTTTTTCACCATTAAATAAGCATATTCTGCCTGAACAGAAAAATCGGTAGGTATTAAAACTTTTAAAGCTTCCATATTATTTATATTGATTTACATTTTGCCAGCTACCACCATTTGTTACGTTACTTAGACCTTTTGAAGCAAGAATACGCTTTGCCATGCCGCTTCGGTTGCCGCTTCTGCAACAAGTAATAATGTAAGGATGTTTTTTTAATTTATCGGCATTATTCCCTATTTGCTCTAAAGGAATATTTACCGAACCTTTTACATGGCCTGAAGCAAATTCAGATTTACTTCTTACATCAATAATTACAGCGCCGTCTTTTATCAATTCAGCTAAATCAACCGAATTAGATTTAAATAATTTTTTTAATAATGATAACATACTTTTACGTTTTACAGCCCCTAAGTTATAACTAAAGTCGTTTTTGCTTGGTTACAAATGTTACAATACTTATTAAAACTAAAAATAAAAAGATATGTGACTTTAGTAACAGACTATTAATCATATAGGATGATAACTTTAAAACACTAATTAAACAATAACTATTATGGAAAATCAACTAATTACAGGAAAAAGGGCAAGCTCCAATTTTTTTAGAAAATTGGGAACTCAGTTAGATCTAGAAAAAGGCTTGTACAAAAATTATGAGCGGGTATTAGGCATAACTCTTGGGTCTTGGAAAAAATTGCCCAAATTTGATTACATCTTATTATTTAAAACACTTTATGTAAAATGTGAAGGTTGTGACGCTGAAGATTTTGAAAACGAAAAAGATTCTGTGTATCAATTAAGTTTAGTTTATAACACCAACAGAAGATTAATTATTCACGAAAGCAATGTAATAGAAGAAATACTTACGTTGGCAGAAAAACTGAAACTATTTTATAACAGAAAAATTAAAGATGCAGCAACTGATAGGAGACATCCAAAATGGATTAATTAAATTGACTAGTTAATCAAACAACATTACTTTTTTGTGATAAATTTTGTTTGCTATTTTTAAGTCAATAAAATAAATTCCGCTTGCTTGATTTTTATTTTCTATTATAAATTCGGTGCTGCTAATTTTATCTGAATGAAAAATTATTTTCCCGCTTATATCAATTAGTTTTACCTCAAAAATTAATTGGTTTGATTTAATGTGGATGTTTTTATCTGTGTGATTTGAATCAATAATTATTTTAAACTAAGTTAATTTTCAAATACTAAGTTTTTTAAAACTACAAAAGATAAAATTTTGAATTGTATCAAATGGTGTTGTATGATTTATTGAGATACATTTGATCTTATTAAAATAATCAGCAAGTTTTTCAACCATCGATTTTTCTGTATACTGTTTTATTTCAATGCCACTGCATTTTTTTGGACCATTTTCAGAAAAAGTGCCAATTACCAAAACACCGTTAACATACGATTTAATTAAAGAAATATATTTATTAATATCTTCTTCATTTGTTAGAAAATGAAATGCTGCTCTATCGTGCCAAAAATCGTAAACCTGAGAAGGTTTAAAATCAACTATATCAGAGACAATCCAAGTTACCATATCTGCTTTTTCACCTAGTCTTTTTTTTGCTCTATTAATTGCTGTTTCTGAAATATCAAGCACGGTTATATTTACATAACCCTGTTCTAAAAGTTTATCTACAAAAAAACTATCGCCACCACCAATATCAATTATTTTTGCTGTTTTTGAGATGTTAAATTCTCTGATAAACTGAAGCGATTCATTAGGGCTGGGTTGATACCAACTTACTTCGCATAGTTGTTTTGTATTATAAATTGTTTCCCAATGGTTTGTTCTTTCTGTTGTATTCATGTTATAATTTTATTCTATAACTGAAAGGTAAAACCAATAACTTAAAAAAAATGTAACAATGGTTACATATAAAAAACTCGATAAATCCAGAATTCAAAAAAAATCAAAAAACTAATTAAGACTAAGCAATCACATTTTTGCAATAATCATTTCTTTATTTTTTAATTTACTAGTAGAAAGTATTGGCAAAATACTATGTTTTATTTCATCACCTAAAGCAGTTATCAATCGTTGTTTTGCATAAGGCCTGTTGTATATCATACTTACCTCTCTGACAGGATAGGGCGATTTAAAATCGATAACTTTTAATTTTCGCTCTTTGGTTAAATCTTTATAATACAATTCCGGAACCAACGTTAAACCTTTGGTACTATCTACCATATTTAGCAGGCTATCAAATGAATTTGGCTTAAAATCTAAATTGATATTTATTTTTTTTGGTGATAAAGAACACACATTTATAATTTGGTCGCTCAAGCAATTACCTTGTTCTAACAACCATATTTTTTCATAGGCTATGTCTTTTGGACTTAAGTATTTAATATCTGAATTTTTGACTTTCCCGTACACCTTTAATTTTTCATAATACAAAATCTGTACTTCAAAATCATTTTTAGGAATTGGCGTAGAAACTATACCAACATCAATTTCACCGGTTTTAATTTGATGTATAATATTAGTTGTTGTAATTTCTTGTATCACTAATTTTAAATCAGGATAGTTATTTAATAACTTAGGTATTACTCTATACAGCAAATTTCCTGCTATGGTTGGAATAATTCCAATTTTTAATTCGCCCTCAATTTTATCTTTTAATTTTGATGGCAAATCCATTAAATTATTTTTATGAATAAGCAATTTTTTTGCCTCTTCAATAATTTCTTTTCCATAATCGGTTGTTATAATAGTATTCGTTTTTCTGTCAAAAATTACTACACCTAACTCTTCTTCTAATTTTTTTACCATTGTACTTAATGTAGCTTGAGTAATAAAGCAGGCATCTGCTGCTTTGCTGAAACTTTTTAATTTATCTAAGGCTACAATGTATTCTAATTGCTGTAAATTCATTTATTATAGATTTTATCTATAACTAATATAAAAATTATTTCCAATATCAATAGTTTAATTCATTTAATTTTATGTTGAATTTATTTTGACCAACTAATTTTGAAATAAATGGATGTAAAAAACTAAACACAAAATTGTTAAATAACACCAATAGTGATTTTATTAATTAAACTTTAAATAGTTTGAATTGTAAATTGAACTAGAAGCATAAGCAGATTTTAACTATGATTGAAAATATATTAACCTAAAAAAAAGCTATTCTCGTAAACACATATAAGAACTAATTAATGATTAAAAAAAGTAAAATATGAAAAAAAGTATACTAACGTTAGCGGTTATTACATCGGGAATAACTTTTGCTCAAGAAAAAGCAAAAGCCGGTGAATGCCCATTTGGTCATGGTTCATCAACTACAAAGAACACTACCGCAAAAACAAAAGGAACAACCAATGAAGATTGGTGGCCAAACAAATTAAATTTACAAGTCCTTAGGCAACACTCTGAATTGTCTAATCCAATGGATGCCAACT
>CANFQR010000118.1 GCA_947449125.1 Bacteroidota bacterium
CTTATCCTTTACCTAAAGCACAGATGGATCGTTTTATGTTAAAGGTAGTTATTGGTTATCCAACAAAAGAGGAGGAACGTAAAATTATAGCATCTAATATTAACCCTAATGGTATGCCTCAGGCAAATTCAATTCTTTCTACCGAAGCAATTATTAAAGCCCGATCTGTAGTGAAAAATGTTTACATGGATGAGAAAATTGAAAGATATATTGTTGACATTGTGTTTGCTTCTCGCTTTCCTAAAGATTATAAATTGCAAAAATTTGAGGGTTTAATCTCTTATGGAGGTTCTCCACGTGCAAGTATAAATTTGGCTTTGGCAGCAAAAGCCTATGCATTTATTAAACGTCGAGGATACGTTATTCCTGAAGATGTTCGTGCAATTTGTTCAGATGTTATGCGCCATCGTATTGGTTTAACTTATGAAGCTGAAGCGGAAAATATTACATCTGAAAATATTATAACAGAAATATTAAACACCGTTGAAGTCCCTTAGTGGTTTTGCATAAAAAACGAATAATAAATTAGTGTTTATTACATCTGGATTTTAAAATTAGTTAAAGTGGAAACCGCCGAACTCTTAAAAAAAGTTAGAAAAATCGAAATTAAAACGCGTGGATTAAGTCATCAGATTTTTTCAGGTGAATATCATAGCGCTTTTAAAGGAAGAGGAATGGCATTTTCTGAAGTAAGAGAGTATACCCCCGGCGATGATGTAAGGACAATAGATTGGAATGTTACCGCAAGATTTAATACACCATTTGTAAAAGTTTTTGAAGAGGAAAGAGAATTAAGCGTTGTACTGATGGTAGATGTAAGTGCTAGCGGAGCTTTTGGCACTAATAAACAATTTAAACAAGATTTAATTACCGAACTTTGTGCGGTTATTGCATTTTCTGCAGCTCAAAATAACGATAAAATAGGCGTTATATTTTTTAGTGATAAAATCGAAAAATTTATTCCACCTAAAAAAGGTAAATCGCATGTGTTGCGTATTATCAGAGAGTTACTTGAGTTTAAACCACAAAACAAAAAAACTAATCTTGAATTACCGCTTAAATACTTAACCAACGTCATAAAGAAAAAAAGTATTGTTTTTCTTATAAGCGATTTTTTCACAGAGTCAAATTATAAGGACGCCTTAAAAATTGCTAATAAAAAACATGATTTAATTGCTTTGCGCATTGTTGATAAGGCAGAACGCGAATTGCCTGATATTGGATTAATTAAATTAAAAGATAACGAAACCGGAAATGTTATCTGGGCCGACACAAGCGATAAAAATTTCAGAAAACAATTTGCTGTTAATTGCCTGAAGTTTGAAGATGAATTAAAAGATGTATTTAACAGAAGCGGTGTAGATGCTACAAACATTACAACCCATGAAAATTATGTTAAACCTTTAATGAACTTATTTAAAAATAGATAATAAATTTTACACCTCGGATTTTAAACTAAACCAAAATTGAAAAGTTTTAAATACATATTTCTAGTTTTAATTTGTTGGGGCTTCAAAAGTAGGCTTTCGGCGCAAATTATGGCAGATGCGGTTTTAGATTCAACTAGAATTAGAATAGGCGAACAGGTAAAATTAGATTTGTATTTAAACTATCCAACTTCAGAAAAAAAAATAAACATAGAATGGCCAGAAATTGGCGATACCATTACCGGTAAAATAGAAGTAATTTCTGTTTCAAATATTGACACGATTGCAGCCGATAAAAATTCTCTCGGTCTCTATCAACAACATAGACAAATTGTTATCAGCGCTTATGATAGCGGTTATTTTGCAATTCCGGGATTTAAATTTATTATTAATGGCGATACAAATAAACCGGTAATCACCCAGAGTCTTTTACTAGAAGTTCATACAGTTCCAACCGATACTAGTGCTACAAAGTTAAAAGATATTAAACCCTTATTTGAAGAGAAATTTAACTGGAAATGGTATTTGACTTACATTTATTGGACTATCGCCATTTTAATAGCAATTGCTGCAATTGTTTTAACTACAATTTATTTTACCAAACGTAATAAACAAAAAGTAATTGAACCTGATAAACCTAAAGTGCCACCGCACTTGACTGCATTGGCAGCATTGGAAAAAATAAAAACGGAACAAATTTGGAAAGAAGGTTACATAAAAGAATATTATTCATCTATTTCAGACGTGCTGCGCTTGTATATTGAAGAACGTTTTAATGTTAACGCACTTGAAAGCACTACCCTTGAAATTATGAAAGCTTTCAGAACTCAGGTTGTAGACAAAATAAGTAAAGAAAAATTAGAACAGGCATTAACATTGAGTGATTTGGTGAAGTTCGCAAAGCTTTCTCCTATTGAGGACGAACATAAATTTACTTTGCAAAACGCATTCGATTTTGTAAACGGAACAAAACGTGAAGAAGAAATTGTTATTGATGAATCTCTAAATCAAAATGAATTAAACAAGTGATAAATTATTTTAACGATATTCAATTTGCCGAAAAAAATTGGTTCTGGTTAATGGGATTATTGCCCGTTATGGCGGTTTGGTATGTGTTTAGAATAAAAAAACATGAAGGAGAATTTAATTACTCGTCTTTTACACTTTTTAACAAAATAAAAACTTCACCAAAGGCAAAATTAAGACATTCATTATTCATATTAAGGTTGTTTGCAATAGCATTAATAATTGCTGCACTAGCAAGACCTCAATCGCGCAGTAGTTGGAAAGACAGCAAAACTGAAGGGATTGACATATTGCTAAGTTTAGACGTTTCATTATCTATGCTTGCAAAAGATTTTAAACCAAATCGCATGGATGTGGCAAAAGATGTGATGATTGATTTTATTGATGCGAGACCAAATGATAGAATTGGTATGGTTATTTTTGGTGGAGTTGCATTTACCCAATGTCCATTAACAAGCGACCATAAAGTTTTAAAAAATATGTTTCCGCAAGTTAAAGCCGGTTCTTTAGACCAGGGTACAGCAATTGGTTTAGGTTTGGCTACAGCTGTAGCTCGAATTAAAGACAGTAAAGCCAAAAGTAAGGTTATAGTTTTTGTAAGTGATGGGGTAAATAATGTGGGTGAAGTTGCGCCGCTTACAGCAGGAGATTTAGCCAAAACTTATGGAATTCGAGTTTATTGTATTGGAGTTGGTTCAAAAGGCAAAGCACTTCAACCAGTTGCTATTTATGCTCCTGGAGAATACGAGTACGATTATGTGGATGTTGACATTGATGAAAAAACAATGACGCAAGTTTCTGAAATGACAGGCGGAAAATATTTTAGAGCAACAGATAAAGAAAGTTTGATAAACATTTATAAGGAAATTGATAAAATGGAAAAAACCATTACCAGCGAAAAAAGTTTTACAAATAAAGCAGAACACTTTTTACCATTGGCATTGGCTTCTGCCATATTATTATTGTTAGAATTTATTTTGCGTTTTACTTTTTTTAAAGCTGTACCATAAATGTTTAAGTTTGAACATACCATCTTCTTTTATGCATTTTTGGCGCTTCCATTAATGCTGATTCTTGTGTTATGGTTTTTTATTTCTCGTAAAAATAAATTAAAACGTTTAGGCGACGCAAATCTTGTTAAATCATTAATGCCTTATGCAAGTAATCAAAAACTAATTATAAAAATTTGTTTGTTTTTTTTAGCATTCAGTAGTTTAATAATAGCATTGTGTAATTTACAAACCGGAAGTAAATTAACAGAAGTAAAGCGAGAGGGTGCAGATATTATTGTTTGTTTAGACGTGAGTAATAGCATGTTGGCCCAGGATTTAAGTCCTGACAGGTTAACAAGAGCAAAATATGCCTTAGAAAAAATGATTGATCGGCTGGAGGGTGACAGGTTAGGACTAATTATTTTTGCAGGCGAAGCCTATGTTCAGTTGCCAATTACAACTGATTACAGTGCTGCAAAATTATTTTTAGAATCAATTAATCCAGGCATGGTACCGGTTCAAGGAACAAACGTGTCTGATGCAATTAAAAAAGCAACCGAATCGTTTAGTAATGATGAAGGAAAAAACAAAGCAATTATTTTAATTACAGATGGCGAGAATCATGACTCTGAAGCTATTCAGGCAGCTGAAGAAGCCGGTAAAAGCGGTATTATGATTAACACCATAGGCATTGGTTCCGTTAATGGTGTGCCTATTCCTCTCCTTGAAAACGGAGTAGTTAAGGGTTACCGAAAAGATAAAGAGGGCCAAACAGTAATTACTAAATTAAATACTGAGTTGTTAAAATTAATTGCGTCAAAAGCAGATGGAGTTTTTGTTCAGGCTACTCAGGCAGATATTGGACTTGGTCCGGTTTTAGATAAAATTTCCGAATTAGATAAATCACAACTTGAAAATAAAATGTATACAGATTATGAAGATCAGTTTCAATGGTTTTTAGGATTGACTTTAATTTTATGTACAATAGAGTTTTTTATTTCGCAACGAGTTAGCGATTGGTTAAAAAAAATAAATTTATTTGGTAATGCTTCATAGATATATAAAATATTTTTTTCTTGGTGTTTTAATTTGGTTGTCACAAATTACTATTGCGCAAAAGGATGCTAAAAATATTTATGATGGCAATAAATTATATAATGCAGGAAAAACTATTGAAGCTACCGAATATTACAGAGAAGCATTAAAAATAAATCCAACTAATCAAAAGGCGTATTTTAATTTAGGAAATGCCCTTTATAAAAATGCACTGCAAATAAAATCTAGTAAAGAAAGTTTTATACAAGGCGGCAAAAAAATTACCCCCGACTCTTTAGCCGGTTTAGTTTTTGATGAAGCGGCACAAAGTTATGCGCAGGTAGCAAATACAATTTCAAATAAAGATACTCAAGCATGGCATAATATAGGTAATTGCTACCTACAGAAAAAAGATTATCAACAAGCCGTTGACGCTTTTAAAAAATCTCTTAAGTATAATTGTAAGGATGAGGACACACGTTATAACCTTGCTTACGCTTTAAAAAATATGCCTAAAGAGAAAAAGGGAGGAGGCGGAAGCAATAATCAGAATAAAGAAGATAAAAAAGACGGCAATAAAAATGCGTCTCCTCAACAAAATCAAATGAGCAAAGATCAGGCCGAGCAATTATTAAAAGCATTAATGAATCAGGAAAAGAAATTGCAGGATAAACGTAAACAGAAACAGGAAGATGCAGGGAAAACCTCTGTAGATAAAGATTGGTAATTAGTAATATAATTAAAATGGCTATTAATAAAATAAAAATGAAATGGGTGCTTTTGCTAGCATCGTGCTTTTTTGTTTTTAATGCAAAATCTCAGAGTTTTTATGCACAGGTAAGTTCCAAAAAAGTTCAGGTGGGTGTACCATTTGAATACTCTGCTGTAATTACCGTTAATGCCGCAAACTTTACCCCTCCAAATCTAAAAGATTTTGATATTATAAGTGGTCCAAATCAAAGTAATAGTGTGCAATATAATAACGGTGTTATGTCGCAACAAATAGTTATTTCATATGGTTTAATTGCCAAAAAAGAAGGCAAGATAACTATTGGAGCGGCAACTATAGTTTCAGGAGGGCAGAAATTA
>CANFQR010000119.1 GCA_947449125.1 Bacteroidota bacterium
TCTATTGGTTTTTCTTTTTCCGAAACTTTTAACTTGTTATTTAACGATGAATGAATTTTTTTTTCGGGTTTTTCGTATTCGTTTTGAGCAGTTGTTTTTTTCGAAATTTTTGAGGTGGCATTATTTTCACGCATATCATTTGTTGCAGAAATTGAATTTGATGGCGTAGTCATAACATTAGTTAATTCTGTTGTATCTCTTGAATTATTGGTGTTGTTAAATTTTAAGTTTTCTTTGGGTATGTTTATTGCCAATTTTTTTGATTTAGAAAATTTTTGGTCACTGTTAAAAATAAAAAACACACTTAAGCCAATTAAAAATGCTAAAGTTGCTGCGGCCAACCAATAAAAAGTTGGAGGCTTTTTTTTAGATTTTTTTAATATCTCCTTTTCAAATCTCCTTTTTAAGTTGTTTTGTAATACTTTTACGTTCGTTATTGACGAATAATTTTCAATGCCGGTAATGGCATCTTTTTCAAAATCGTCTAAATTTCCGAAATCCGATTTTGCTTTTTCAAAAAGAGAATCAATATTGTGTTTTTTAGTCGGCATTTTGATTTATTAATATTTCCATTTTTAGTTTTAGATTACGTTTTCCGTTTTGAATGTGACTTTTCACTTCGTTGGCAGAGTATTTGGTGATTTTTTCGATTTCGGTGTAAGATTTGTTTTCCATAAAAAAAAGTTCAATACACGTTTTTTGTTGACTATTTAATGAGTTGATGGCTGTTTGCAATAGCGTAATTTGTTTTTCTTTAATTATGAGATGTTCAGAATTTGAATAATCCATAATTAAATGAACATTTTCTATTAATTCTAGTTCTTTTTTTAGGGCACTTTGTTTTTTTCGAAGTTCCATCAGGCAAAAGTTTTTGCTGTAAACATAAAGCCAGCTCTTAAAAAAATCTATTTTATATTTTTTTAAATCTGTTAATAAACCGCTAAATATCTGAATAACGGCATCTTGTGCTTCATCTTTATTTTTGAGGTATTTAAGACACAAACCTAAAACAAGGTGACTGTATCTTTCAAAAAATACGCCAATTATTTCGTTATCACTTTTCTCCAAAAAAATGTTAATTAAATCTTTGTCGGATAAACGGCTGTATGTTCTTAAATCACTCAATTTTCTGCTATTTTAGCATTAAAATATTTAATTAACAATTTAGTGTATTAGAAAGCAAATATTATATTTGTAGACTAAATTATTTTTAAAAACTGAACAAGTATTTTAAATATTGGCTTTTTGTGTTTTGCTTGATTTCTTTGAGATTTCAACAGCCTAATAATTATGATACCAATTCAAAGATAAAAGCTGTTTTTCTTTACAATTTTACCAGATATTTTGAATGGTCTGATAACAAAAAAGTAGGAAATTTTATTATTTACGTTGTTGGTAAAAATGAAAATCTAATTACAGAATTAAAAACGTTAGCAAGCAAAAAAAAAGTTGGTAATCAGGATATCGAGATAAAAAATTCGTTCAATTTTGACCCTTCAATATCTGCACAAATCATTTATCTGTTATCTGATGTTTCTAAATCAATACCTGAAGTAACGTCTAAAAGCAGAGGTAAAGGAACTTTAATTGTCGCCGAAACTCATAACGCTTGCAAAACTGGATCAAGTATAAATTTTGTAGTAATTGAAAATAAATTAAGATTTGAGTATAATAAAAGCAATGCGGTAAAAGCCGGATTGAAAACGAATGATGATTTTAAAGCACTTGCAATAAATATTGAATAAACTTAATAAAAAGAATGATTAATTTGCGTAACATATTCAAATCCTTGGCTCTAAGCCTGGTAATGTTGTGTTTTGTTACTGGCAATGCTCAAATTGACAGTTTAAACAAAGCGCAACAGTTATTGCAAACCAAAAATATTGAACAGGCAAAATCATTAATTGAATCGGTTATTTTGCACTCTGATACTAAAGGAGATTTTATAGCATGGACTACCAGAGCTTATATTTACTTTGATATTTATAAACGAACCGATAAATTAAAGCTTAACTCTCCTTTAAGGGATACTATTATTTCATCAATTAAAACATCAATATCGTTAAATCCTGATGAAACATTTAAATCTAATAACACTAAACTGCTTACAAATCTGTCGGCCGGCTATTTTAATATGGCTAAAGTCTTGTTAATGGATTCTTTAAATTATAAACGAAGCGTAATCGCATACAACAAATACAAAGAAACTTCATTGCTTATTGATTCTAAAACAATTTTTAAAGCTAAGGATATTGAATTCTATTTAGCAGCCGGAAGTTTATATTCTGATATTTTTAATAAAGACAACAATAATACTGAAGCACAAGAAACCGCAAAAATTACTTTATTAAAAGTTTTAGATTTTCAGCCGGATAATATTTCTGCGAATGTTAATCTTGGCATAATGTATTATAATCAAGCAGTGAATCTTGGAAAATCACTCGATTTTGGCGCAGATTTTTCTCAAATAGATTTAGTACAGGATAACATTATTAAGCTTGCAAAACAATCGGAATATTTTGTAGCAAGAGTTTATAATTTAGATAACAAGAATTTAAAAGCGGTTGAAGCACTTCATAGCATATATAAGATGCTAAATGAAAAAACTAAAGAAGATGAGTTTAAAGTTAAATGCAAAGAGTTAAATATTAAATTAGATTAATGGCATTCAGATTTACAATAGGCAGGAGAATTGGCATTGGTTTTGGTTTGTTAATTTTATCTACAATGATTGCGTTTATTTTAACCGTAATTACTGTTAGCGCCAGTAAAAAGCAAACTGAAGAGGTGGTTGGTCAAGTAACGCCAAGTGTTGCAGAGTTAAAAGAATTGAATTTAATATTACAGCGTTCACACACTAACATCTCAAAATGGTTTTATAATAAAAGCTTTAATGATATTGAGTTTAGGGATGAATTAAAAAGTATTATTAAAAACGAGTATCCTAATAAAAAAAATAAATTACAGCAACTTTCTTCTTCTTGGACCAATAATGAAAAAGATCAATTAAAGTTGATTTTCGAAAGTATCGAATCGCTGTTTAAAATTTACAAAGAAGAAATAATCGGACAATTAAATTCCGCTGAAGCTTATGAAGATGCTAATATACTAATGTTAGCTAGAATGCCTTTTGAGGATTCTGAGGTTAATATTAAACTAATTTATAAAAACCTTAACTCTTTAATTGCCTATAAGCAAAATGAAGCCGAAAAAGTTAAAGAAGACATGTTTCATTCTTTTAATTTTTTAAACAATTTTGTTAAGTTGCTTGGTTTGATGCTCGTAATAGGAGGTTTGTTTATCGCGCTTTACACCACTCGTTCAATTACAAAGCCTATTTATGTGTTAAAGAAAATGTTGTTGTCAATGGGGCTCGGTATTTTGCCAAAAGAAAGAATTCAGACCAGGAATGATGAAATAGGTGAAATGGGTTTTGCGTTAAATGAGCTAATTCATTCAATGGCGGAAACAACCACTTTTGCTAAAGAAACAGGAGCAGGTAATTTTGACGCTCAATATAAGCCATTAAGTAAAGACGATACGTTGGGTTTGGCATTAATAAAAATGCGTGACGATTTAGCGGAGAATGAAAGAAGTCTGGAAAGAAAAGTAATGGAGCGAACAGAAGAGGTTGTAAGACAAAAATCAGAAATTGAAAACAAAAATCAAGAATTAGAAATACTTTACAAACAAGTAACAGATAGCATTCATTATGCTAAACGCATACAAGAAGCAATTTTACCGCCTAATAATTTTATAAAAAGTGTGTTGCCAAATTCTTTTGTCTTGTTTAAACCTAAGGATATTGTAAGCGGCGATTTTTATTGGGTTGAAAAAAAGAACAATCTAACCTATTTTGCTTCTGTAGATTGCACAGGTCATGGTGTTCCGGGAGCCTTTATGAGTTTGGTTGGTCATAACATCTTAAAAGATATTTTGAATAATACAAGTGTTATTAAACCATCTGAAATTTTAGACAGACTTAGGGATGGTGTAATCAATACTTTACATGCGAGTAATGCCGAAACAAAATCAAAAGATGGCATGGATATTACCTTATGTAGTATTAATTTTGACACCCTAGAATTACAATACGCTGCAGCATTTAATCCACTTTGTATAGTTCGAAATGGCGAACTAATTTTACATGCAGCAAATAAATTCCCTATTGGTTCGTTTATTGGAGAAAAACAAAATTTTGATAATTACACAATTCAACTTCAAAAAAATGATCAGCTTTATATTTTTAGTGATGGTTATGCTGACCAATTTGGTGGACCAAATGGCAAAAAATATATGATAGGAAATTTCCGACGCTTATTAACTAAAACTGCTGAGTTGCCAATTAATGAACAAAAAGAATTTCTTTCAAATACAATTGTTGAATGGCAAGGTGGTTTAGAGCAGGTTGATGATATTCTTATAATCGGGCTGAAAGTATAAGTTTTAGAAACTATTTTTCAAATTCTTCAATTAATTTTTTCCAATTCGCGGGTATTTCAATGCTTTGTTTGTTGAGATAATTCATAGCAACTAGCACACCTATGCCATTTGCACATTCAACTAGCTCGTTATTAGTTTTTTTTACAATTGAATTTTTTATGGTTAAACTTTTCGATCCAAGCTTAATGATTTTGGTAAAACAATAAACGTCATCTAAAAGATATAATGGCGTAATATGATTAATTTCTGTTCTGGCAATTACAAATCCGCTTTCTTTCCAATTAATCGTATTTCCTAAAACTAAATTAAAATACTTAACCCTACCTAATTCAAAAAAATTTAAATAACAAGCGTTGTTAACATGGTCTAATCTGTCTATGTCAACAAAACGAATTTGAATAGGTGTTACATGTTTAAAATCTTCAAAGATCATGTTTATATATCCCGGTTTAAAAGGTCGTTGGCAAACTTTTTCAGATTGTCTTTTTTTAGGTTGTTTGCATTTACTGATTTAAGAAAATCAATAGCTAGCATGGTGTGTTTATCAGCTTCTTTCTGACAAATTTCTTTAATATTTAATAAATTGAACAACCTTAAAACACCTTTAATTTTAGTGCTGTTGTCTTTTAATTCCAATAATTTATATAGTTCTTTTTTCTGCTCTGTATCGGCTAATTCAAGAGTTTTTAATAGTAAAAAAGTTTTTTTATTAGCAATAATATCGCCTCCAATTTGTTTACCAAATTTAGACGAGTCTTCAGAGTAGGCATCCAATAAGTCATCTAGTAATTGAAAGGCAATGCCTAAATGTTTTCCAAATTTATATAAATTATTTTGGTCTTCCTCTCTTGCATTGGCATTTATTGCACCCATTTTTAAACTGCAGCCTAATAATACTGCAGTTTTTTTTGTAATCATGTCAATATAATCCTCAACACTAACATTTTTTTCTGTCTCAAAATTCATGTCAGATTGTTGTCCTTCGCAAACTTCAATGGCGGTTTTATTAATTAAAGAATTTAGTTTTTTAAATTCCTTAAAATCATAATTTTCTAAAACTTGTTTTGATTTAACCAACATAACATCGCCACTTAAAATAGCA
>CANFQR010000120.1 GCA_947449125.1 Bacteroidota bacterium
AAACAGTGTTAAGTTAGCAGTATTTCCTTCTGAAATAAGTGGTGTTTTTAACCGTAAAGCTGAATAGGCATTATCAGATAATGACTTAATAATTGCATTAATATTTTTATCTTTTAATCCTTCAAGCGCACACGAAAACGCAGTTTGTAAATTAATAATACCGAAGTCTGCTAAATCAAATTCTAAGTCTTTACTTTCAACATCTTGCGGTAAATGATCGCTTACTATAACATCAATAACCCCGGTTAATAGTCCGTTACGAAGTGCCTGAACATCTTTTTTTGAGCGCAACGGAGGATTAACTTTATAGTTTGTGTCAAAATCTGACAAAACCGTGTCGTCTAAAAACAAATTTAATGCTGCAACACCACAACTAACATTTAAACCATTTGCTTTTGCTTTTTTTATTAATTCTACACTACCCTTAGTACTTATAGTTGGAATATGAAGTTTGCCACCGGCATATTCTAAAATTGCCAAATTTCGTTGAACATTAAGCTCTTCAGCTAATACAGGAATTCCTTTTAATCCCAAAGATGTAGACATTTCGCCTTCATTAATTTGCCCTCCATTAGAAATACTAGCGTCATCACAATGCACAACAACAAACGAATTTATATTTGATGAATACTGAAGCGCACGCATTACCATCCCTGCATCTTTAACCGCATGCTTGTAATCACTAAAAGCAGCAGCACCCGACATCTTCATATCATACATCTCCGCCAAATCTTTACCTTTTCCATCAACGGTTATGGTTCCAAAAGGCAAAACAGTTACCAGTTTATTTTGTGTTTTATTAAGGATATATTCTATTTGAGATTTATTATGTAAAGCCGGATTATTATAGCTATGAATGCAAACTGTTGTAAAACCACCGGATGCCGAAGATTTTATTAAGGTATCTAATGTTTCTTTATGTTCATATCCCGGATCGCAGGCAACTGCTTGCATATCAACCCAACCATTAGAAACTTTTAGATTATTACCCTCTATTAATTTTACATTAGTTTTTGGCGATATTGTTTTTTTAATTTCGATTATAACTCCTCCCTCAATCAAAATATCAACCGTTTTGTTATAATGGGGACTATTTTCTGCTAAAATATGGGCTTGTTTAATTAATATATTCATTTTTTTATTTTAATAATCTAAGTATGGCTACTTCGGCTGCTATAAATAGCAAAGTTAAGATAATAAATAATTTCCAAAGTCTTTTCCCTTCTGTACCTTGCTGAATAAAGCTTGTTAACTCATTAGCTGTATTTTCAATAATATTTATGTTCGTAAATGTTTTATCGTTAATTATTTTATTTAATTGTTCGTTGTTTAAACAATTCAAATCAGATTCTTTTCTTGAATAATTAAAAGCCAATGGAATTAATAATGTGTTATTTCTTAATACTTCAAAAAATCCGGGAACGTTTATTTGGTTATGAGGAAATAACGATAAAGCATTATTAATTAATCTAGACTCTGGTATAATATCAAAATTTCCAGACACCTGCTTAATATGCACAGGTTGATCTTTTAATGTTATATCATTTTTAATAGTAATTAAAACATTTGAACTTACGTTGTAAAACAGAGGCAAGGCTTTAACACTATTAAAACAAATTTGATACAAAGTAGGTACAAACAAGGCATGTTTTGAGAAATTAGTGCATTTCTCATTTAGAGGCGATGTGATTAAATAAACTGTTGCATTATTTTTTTTTGATTCACCAAAAAAAACATCCGAATTTTGAAGCGTTAATATTCCCTCAAAATCCATTTTACTATATGCTTGTAATTTAAAATGTTTTGTAATTGTAGGTAAATTCATCCTATCATTAATTTTTTCGAACACTCCACTATAAAATGTTGAAGCAGATTCAATTTTATCAACTTTTAAGCTACTGCTATCGGAAGTTATAAAATTAGGAAGGTTAAAAGCTGATAAACTTTGATTAAAATTAATTAAACTTAAATTTTGTGATGGTATGAAAACAATTGAACCTCCAACTTCTGAAAATTTTAATAATTCAGTCATAAGGCCACTGCTTAACTCGCTTAACTGATTTAAAAAAATGACATCACTTGTTTTGAACATACTAAAATCGATAGCTTGTTCAGAGAAAATAGTTGATTTAAACAGCGAATCGGATTTAAAAAGATTCGTTATTGAATTTTCCAAATTTTGATCTTTACCATTAATAACACAAACAGAAATGTTTACCTTAGAATTGAAAGCAAAAAACAATTCATCATCAAAAGTAATCGGATAATCCTCTATTTTAATGGAACCATAGTTTATTCCCTCCTGCTTGCAATCAAACGTAAACTTAATTTCGGTGGTTGAATTTGCTTCAACAGAAAAAGAACTAATAGCAATTTGTTGTTTGTTAAGGTAAAGTTTGGCAGAACCAATCTCTATAGTTGCATTGCCGTTATTTACAATTTTGGCGTGGAGTTTTTGAATAAATCCTTTTTGCTGCAATGGAGATTCAAACCAACAAGAATCAATATAAAGATTGTTTGTTTCATTAGCTATTAAAGGAATTAAAGTAAGTTTAACACTTGTATCGTTATTAATTTCGTTTAAATTAAATGTAGACTTTTGTGCATCACTTATAGCAAATAAATTTTTATTAACCAGATTAGACGATTTTAAAAATTCAGACTGACGTTTAAAAACATCACTAAAAAATCTAACCGAAGATGATATTTTAATTTCATCAATAATATTTAACACATCTTCTTTTGAATTAAAGCGCTGATGCCTACCTTCGAAATCGTTAGTAATTATTTGAAATTTATCACCATTAGAAAATGCTTTAACAATTTCTTTTGCTTTTGTTTTTGCAACTTCAAGCAACGGTCCTTGTTTGTTTAAATTTTCCATACTATAAGAATTATCCAAATAAATACTTATAGCTTTTGCACCGGAATTTAAGATTACTGTATTTTTATCTTTAATTATTGGCTGAGAAAAGGCAATAACTAAGCAGCAAATGGCAAGACAGCGAGCTAATAAAACAAGTATCTCACGCAAACGCGATTTGGATTTACTCTGATGCTGAATTTCTTTTAAAAATTTAACATTTGTAAAATAAACCTTTTTATACCGTCTGAAATTAAATAAATGAATAATAATAGGAATTGAAACCGCCGCTAAAGCCCATAAAAATGCGGGATAAACAAACATCATAGTGCATAAAAATACAAAATAGAAACGGGTTTACAAATGACAATTCCTGTTTTTTATGAAAAATAGTATGGTTTTATATAGTGAAGAATAAGATTCTGATTACAATTCAAATGGCTTATTCAATACAAATTTTGTAAGTTTACAATATGAATTCAGCACTTGCATCTATTGGTAAAAATCTGTTTTTACTAATCATCTTATTTATTTCTGCATTTAATTTTTATTATGGATGGTTTTATTGGAAAGAATTGCTTGGCATACAATTAATGTTTGGTTTAGCCTATGTGTTTTTAAGCTGTTATGAATTATTAAATGCTAGTTATAAAGCTTCTTTGCCTGTACAGCGTTTTTCTTATTTTACGTTTAGCTTGGTTAGCTTCAGAATTTTAAAAGCAGGGATTTTTATAACATTTGCAATTATGTTATATACATCTGATAGTCGCGCAAAATATTTATTTGCCATTTGTTTAATAATTGCTTTAACCGAACTTGTTATTTTACTTATTAAATACAAAAAAAACCTCTGTTTTATTAGTATTTACGCAAATTACCTATTGTTTGCAGAAAAGAATTTGAAAAAAATATTCGCTAATGAAATTGAATTAATTGAATTTAGGCATGAAATATTTTATTTTATAAACAAAGACAAAAAAACATTTCAAATTAAATTGATGCATATAAATGAAAAAGAAACGTTTTTATTAGCTATTAATGATTGGATTACACGAAATAATTGTAATGTTAGTATTGAATCAAAAGAAAAAATTTTAAAATGTCTTAATTAATTTTAAAATAAAACTTGTAATCAGATTTAAACAATACCAATTCAAACATTTACATTTTAATAATTTTGCCATCCTCCATTTCAATAATACGATTTGTTTTTTTTGCAAATTCGTTATCATGAGTCACAATTAATAGTGTTTGATTATAGGTGGTTGTTAATTCTTGAAATATATCAAAAACAATATCGCTGTTTTTTTTATCCAGATTTCCTGTTGGCTCATCACCCATTATAATAATTGGATCGTTTATTAAAGCTCTAGCTATTGCTACACGCTGCTTTTGTCCACCAGATAATTGATTCGGTTTTTTTAACGCTTCATTTTCTATTCCAAGTATTTTTAGTTTTTGTATAGCTCTTTGTTCTGCCTCTTTTTCTGAATAAAAACCCAACTTTAATGCGGGTAACATGACATTTTTCAAAACCGAAAACTCATTTAATAAATAATGGAATTGAAAAACAAATCCAATTTTAGCATTGCGCACAAGTGCAAGTTCAGACTCTTTCTTGTTTTTTAGAGATATATCATCCAACCAAAATTCTCCTTCATATTCTGTATCCATAGTAGAAAGAATATATAAAAGCGTTGATTTGCCGCATCCTGATTTTCCAATTACAGATACAAATTCTCCTTTATTCACTGAAAAATTGATATCATTAAGAACTTTTATTTTTGAAGGATTATGAAAGTATTTAGAAATGCCTTTTACTTGAAGTATTGTTCCTTCCATATTATTTACCTCTTATGATAATTACCGGATCAAGTTTACTTGCTTTTTTTGATGGAAAATACCCTGCAAAATAGGTTGTGACTATAGAAAAAATTGTACCTATGATATAAAATTTTAATTCATAATTAATTGGATACGTTTTTATTGTTGGTAATGAATTTGTATTGAATGGTATTTGATCAATTATTGCTGAAAGACCTAATCCCAAAATTAACCCAATTAAACCACCAAAAACACCAATTGCAGATGCTATAGAAATAAATATAACCTTTACATCTTTTCCCGAAAATCCAATAGCTTTTAAAATAGCAATGGCATCCATTTTTTCATAAATCATCATATTTAATATATTATATATTCCAAAACCAGCAACAATAAGCAAGGTAACTCCAACAGCATAGGATATTAAACTTCTTACAAAACTACCTGTTTCAAATTGAGAGTTAGCCGTTTTGATATCTAATGCATCCACATTAAATAAATTTTTATACTCTATAGCTAGTTTAGGAGCAATCTCAATATCATTTAGCTTAATTAATATATCTGTAATCCCATTAAAAGATTCTCCGATTAATTTCTGAGTAGTTGAAATAGAGCAATAACTTTCTAAAGCGTCCAACTCACGCAAACCCGACTGAAAAAATCCAACTACTTTTAGTCGAATGCTTGTTCCCTGAGCAGTAGTTAACTGAATTACATCACCTATCTGCGCCAACATTTTATCTGCAATTCCCTTTCCTAATATAATACTATTTGGTATAATTTTTAAATCCATAAAGTTACCAGCAACAACATAGTCTTTAAATAGA
>CANFQR010000121.1 GCA_947449125.1 Bacteroidota bacterium
GCAGTGGCAAAATTAGGACCTAAGCCTGAAATAACTAGGTTTAAAGGTTTAGGCGAAATTTCTCCTGATGAATTTAAACACTTTATTGGTAAAGATATCCGCTTGGAGCCTGTTTTAATTGATCAAAAGTCTAGCATTACAGAACTCCTAAATTATTACATGGGTAAAAATACTCAAGGAAGGCAGGATTTTATTATAGAAAATCTGCGTATGGAATTAGATACAGAAAAGGAATTAATTGGTTAAGATATGTTAATTACCCATAAATTGATATATTTGGAACACTATTTGTCTAAACATTAAAAAATAAAACAATAACAATGAAAACAACTAAATTATTATTAATTCCAGCGCTAGCAGTATTAGCTCTAGCAGGATGTAAATCAAAAAAATCAACACCTGTTCAAAAAGAAACAGGCGCAGTAGAAATTTCTGTTCCCTTCAGTTCTAAAGAATTTCGTAGTGATGAAAATGCGTTCAGAGCTAAACAAGTTGGTAAATCTCCAGACATGGCTACTGCAAAAAAAATTGCCTTTCAAAACGCAAGAGCTGAAATGGCAGCAAATATTAATGCCACTGTAAAAAGAGTAACCGATCAGTATACTAATCAACGTACTGTTGGAAATGCACAAGAGTTTGAAAATAAATTTGAAGAAATGGCTCGTGAGGTTGTTAATTTACAAATGTCCAACGTAAAAGAAATTGGAGAGAAAATCTTTAAAGAAACAGATGGTGCATACAGCTATTGGATAGCTATTGAAGCCGGTAAAAAAGAAGTGTTTGATAAAATAGATGAAAAAATTTCTAATGACGCAAAATTGAAATTAGATTACGATAAGCAAAAGTTTCAGCAAATTTTTGATGCTGAAATGAAAAAATTAGCTGAGGAAGGAAAATAATAAACACGTTCAAAAGAGCATCTGTAATAAGATGCTCTTTTTTTTATTTCGTTTTTTTGAAACATATTTTATATATAAATTTTTTAGTTGTCGCTGTTTTACTTTCGTCGTGCAACGGTTCAAAAAAGTATTTTAAAGCGGCAGAGCGCCTAGAAAAACAGGGCTTGGTAAACGAAGCCGCGGAGTATTATTTAGAATCTTTGCAAAGAAAACCAACTAGCGTAGAGGCTAAGGTGAAACTAAAAAATGTTGGGCAAAAGTACGCGTCAAATTTAGCTTCAGACTTTTTCAGAAATTATAATACCCAACAAACAGAAACATCTTTAGAAATTTTTGAGCGTTTAAGAGAATTTACAACCAAGGCTGCAGCCCTTAGTGTTGTTCTTGACTATCCAAAAAACTATGAAGACGATTATCAAAAGTCAGTAGAGGCATTCTGCTCAAAAAATTACGATCAGGCATATGCATTAGTTAATCAAAAAAAGTTTGATGATGCTTTAATTAACATTTCTAAAATAAAAAAGTATAATCCTAATTATAAAAATACCTCTCAATTAGAAGTGATTTCTTTTTGCGAACCTCTATATCAATCAGCGGTAAATAGTATAGAAAATAAAAATTATGCAATTGCCTTTTCAAAATTAAGCGGAATAAAATCTAAAACAGACAATTACAAAGATTCAAAAGATTTATATGAATTGTCTTTAGCTGCTCAAACAAAAAATTTTATTTTAATCCAACCAAAAAGTTCATCATATAATGCCGAAAAGGATATAGAAGAAAATTTATTTAATAATTTTAATCAAGAAGTAAGCCAGAAATTTACTGCAATTCAATTAATCAATAATACTCCTTTTACAGAATCCTCAGGAGCAAATGATTTACTAAACAACACTAATGTTGATCTTATTCAAGCAATTAGAAAGGCTACTAGTGCTGATTATTTTTACACCTATGATGTTTCAAATAAACGAGAAGTAAATAGTGGTCCTTTAAGAAGTTCTTATACAGCTTATCAAGAAGTTAAAGTAAGAAAAAATGATACTTTGGTTGTAACCGAATATAATCCTATTGGCTATAATGTAGTTAAAGGCTCAAGAATTTACTCGTATGATTTTAGATATAAAATTATTAATGCCTTTTCAAATCAAATTGTTTCTTCTCAAACCCAAAATGTGTCTAGTCAAGACGCTATAGAATATAATGAATTTGCACGAAATTATAATGGGAATATTAATAATCTTTATCCGTATAACCCTCTGCAAACAGCTCCTGCTGTCAGGTATAATCCAAAAGCTTGGCGAGGGTTGTTTAGTGCTAAAAGCGCATTAAAATCTTTTGAAGAACTCAGAAGCGAAACTATAAATAAAACAGTAATTATTTTTACAACTTCGGTAAGCAATAACATGAAATGATGTTTAGGAGATTAACTATTATATTTTTATTAGTTCTGGTTTTTGTGGCTTGCAAAAGCAAACAAGAAGCAGTTGTGCAGGTTACCGAAGTAAAAGTGCCATTATGGGTAAGTAGCCGACCTAATAATGGGTTTAAATATGTTGGTATAGGTTTTGCCGAAAAAGGGAAGGGTACAGGTTACCAAATTGAAGCCAAGAAAAATGCCCTCTATGATTTAACCTCCGAAATAAAAGTAAATATTTCAAGTAATTCGGTGCTTTATACTGTACAAAACAATAATAATTTTAACGAAAACTTTAATTCGTTGATTAATTTATCTAACACGGATAATATAGAAGGGTATCAATTGATTGACTCTTATGAAAATGACAAACAATATTGGGTATACTATCAGTTAGACAAACAAGAGTACGCCAGCCAAAAAGCAAAAAAAAAGCAACAAATAATTTCTAAGGCCTCCAATCTAATTAATTTAAGTTTTGTAGATGAAAAGAATAAAGAGTTTTCATCTTCACTAAAAAAACGAATTCAGGCGTTTGGTGTTTTAACGCCTTATTTAAGTGAAGAAATAAATTATGATGTTTCACAAACAAACGGAATTAAAAGTGTTTTTGATCTTACGGCACTTATACAGCAACAGCTACAAGCCATTAACTTAGTTCAAAAACAAAACCTTCCCGTTTTAAAACCGTATCAACAAAGTTATGAACCTATAGTTTATAATTTAGAATTGAAGTCAAAAACACCGCTGCAAAATTTCCCATTTATTGTAAGCAGCGATGAGGATAAAATTAAAATAAACGAAAAAACTTCAACAAATTCTAATGGAGAGTTACAATTAAAAATCAATTACGTAGAACCAATTAATCAAATTGCCTCATTTGCACTTAGTCCCGATATTTCGAGTTTAATGGATTCTGATTCGTTAAGCAGGGCAGGCATTAGTGTTTTAAAACAATTTGTACAAACCCCTTCGTTAAAAGTGCAGGCAAGGGTAAATAAAATTTCTATTTTTGTAACGTCCTCAGAAAAAAACTTCGGGAAACCAACAGGCGCTAATCTAATAGAGTCAATTATTACTCAAAAATTTAATGGTCAGGAGGTTCAAATTACATCTAATCAAAATGAGGCTGATTATATTATAGAATCCGTTGCAGAAACGCAGGAGGATATTAGCAGTGAACTATTAAAAAACAATTACAATATAAAATTAGCGGCACTTATAGTTTCATTACAATTAAAAAATAACACAACCAAAGAAGTTATTTTTAAAAACCAAGTAAATGATGTTTACGGATACGCTAACAACATTGAACAAGCCGGCATGAATGCTTACAATAATTCAAAATTAAACATGAAATTATCTGAAGCGCTTTTCTTTCTAAAACGAAAAGTACTAGTTTATTAGTTGGTATTTGTGAATATTTAGTGTAGATTTTTTCCTTAAACCCTTTTATTTTCAAGATTTTCTAAAAATTCAAAATGTATATTTGCAATTATTTTATTTGTAAATGAGCGATATTTTTGAAGGATTAGACAATGAGAACCACCACGAGGTAGATAAAATTACCCATGTTAGTGGTATGTTTAAGAATTGGTTTATTGATTACGCAAGCTATGTTATTCTTGAACGGGCTGTTCCGGCCATGGAAGACGGTTTAAAACCTGTTCAA
The DNA here is from genome assembly GCA_947449125.1 of Bacteroidota bacterium. Classification (GTDB taxonomy): domain Bacteria; phylum Bacteroidota; class Bacteroidia; order B-17B0; family Aurantibacillaceae; genus Aurantibacillus. Next base: position 3,989 of record CANFQR010000121.1, read on the forward strand.
CGCCGAATTTTACACAGCATGTGGGAGTTGGAAGATGGGCGATATAATAAAGTTGCCAATTTAATTGGTAACACCATGAAATATCACCCACATGGTGATGCTAGTATTGGCGACGCTTTGGTAAGCATCGGACAAAAAGATCTTTTAATTGATTGTCAAGGAAACTGGGGAAATGTGTTAACCGGAGATAGCGCCGCCGCGCCAAGGTACATTGAAGCGCGTTTATCTAAATTTGCACAAGAAGTTATTTTTAACCCTAAAACTACCAATTGGGGTTTAAGTTATGACGGACGAAACAAAGAGCCTATTACTTTACCGGTTAAGTTTCCTTTAGTATTAGCGCAGGGTGTAGAAGGTATAGCGGTTGGTTTGGCTACAAAAATATTACCACATAATTTTAATGAATTAATCGACGCATCAATACAAATATTAAAGGGTAAAAAAGCAACTATTTATCCAGATTTTATTACTGGTGGCATTGCCGATTTTAGCGACTACAAAGATGGTTTACGAGGGGGTAAAATAAAAATTCGCGCCAGAATTAAAGAATTAAACCCAAAAACATTAATTATATCCGAGATTCCTTTTGGAACCACAACAGGCAGTTTAATCGATTCTATTTTAGCGGCTAACGATAAAGGAAAAATAAAAGTAAAAAAAGTAGAAGATAATACCGCCGAAAACGTTGAAATACTAATACATCTGCAACCTGGTATTTCTCCCGACAAAACAATTGATGCCTTATACGCTTTCACTAATTGCGAAATGAGCATATCGCCTAATGCCTGCATAATTGAAAATGAAAAACCAAGATTTATTGGCGTTAGCGAAATACTTAAAATTTCCACGCATCAAACTTTGGCGCTATTAAAGCGAGAGTTGGAAATTGAACAAAACGAACTAGAAGAAAAATGGCATTTTTCATCGCTCGAAAAAATATTTATTAAAGAAGAAATGTATATCGACTTTAAAAAATATGCTACTAAAGAAACATTGTTTGTTTATTTATATGAATGTTTTAAACCTTTTAAAAAGAAATTAATTCGCGACATTAATGATGAAGATTTAAATCGCTTAACACAAATACCAATGATTCGCATTACACGTTTCGATAGCATAAAAGCCGAAGCGCACATGAAAGAATTGGAGGAGAAAATTGAAATAGTAAAAAATAATTTAGCCAATTTAACCGATTTTGCTATAGAGTATTTTAAAAATTTAAAAAAGAAATATAGCGCCGGTCGTGAACGAAAAACAGAAACCAAACAATTAGAAACCATTGTTGCTACCCAAGTTGTAATGGCTAACGAAAAACTATATGTTAATCGCGCCGAAGGTTTTATAGGAACAAGCTTAAAAAAAGATGAGTTTGTAACCGATTGTTCTGATATTGACGACATAATTGCCTTTACAAAAGAGGGCAAGATGAAAGTTTGTAAAGTGTCTGACAAAGTATTTATTGGTAAAGATATTATTTATGTGGCCGTATTTAAAAAGAACGATGAGCGCACCACTTA
>CANFQR010000122.1 GCA_947449125.1 Bacteroidota bacterium
ACAATCAAGCATCATTGCAACGCGGTGCTAAAGTGTTTGTGAATTATTGTCTAAACTGCCATAGCGCAGCATATATGCGTTATAACCGTTTGCAAGATATTGGGTTGACCCATTACAATTAATGTTGCGTTAATCTCTTTAGCAACATTTGTAATTTCACTGTTTGGCGAACCAATTTTAATGATGCACTCAACCGAAACTCCGAATTCGGTTTTGATTTGATCTGCTAATTGATTTAATTTTTCGGTAGCTATTTTTTCAAAATCGGTTTGCGATTGAATGCTAACCGTTGGAATAAACATTTCTTGAGAAAAGTAATGAATATTAATTACGTGCAACAAATAAACATTACCTTTTGTTAACTGCGCTGTAAATGCACCATGCTTTATGGCAAGCAGAGATGTATCACTAAAATCTACAGGGATTAAAATTTTTGATGAGTTAAAATGAATCATAATCGTTAATTTTTAAATTTAAATATACATTTTTATAGTTTTAATCAAAGACAATTTATCATAAAACAACATTTAGTTGACTGCTAATTTTTTATAGCGTGGTCTTTTGGGTTCAATGTTTCCCAAACGTTTTTTACGATTTTCTTCGTATTCGGTATAACCACCTTCAAACCAGTAAACACTGCTATCTCCTTCAAAAGCCAAAATGTGCGTACATACACGGTCTAAAAACCATCTATCGTGACTAATAATTACAGCGCAGCCTGCAAAATTTTCAAGCCCTTCCTCTAATGCTCTCAGGGTATTAACATCCAAATCGTTAGTAGGTTCGTCTAGCAATAACACATTACCTTCTTCTTTTAAGGCCATAGCCAAATGCAAGCGATTACGCTCTCCACCGGATAATACAGATACTTTTTTGCCCTGATCGCTTCCTGCAAAATTAAATCTGGAAATATAGGCGCGTGAGTTCATGGGTTTACCACCTAAATTAATATTATCTAAGCCCCCACTAATAACGTCGTAAACTGTTTTGTTTGGATCTAATTCTTTATGATTTTGGTCAACATAACTTATTTTCACGGTTGGCCCAACCAAAAATTCACCTGTGGTAGGTTTTTCCTCACCCATAATCATTCTAAATAATGTTGTTTTACCAGCACCATTAGGTCCAATAATACCAACAATGCCGGCAGGAGGAAGTTTAAAGGCGAGGCCTTCATATAATAGCCTGTCACCAAAAGCTTTTGATACATTTATTGATTCAATAACTTCGTTACCAAGACGAGGACCGTTAGGAATAAAAATTTCAAGATTTTCTTCTTTTGATTTGGTGTCTTCACCTAACATTTTTTCATAGTTATTTAAACGCGCTTTTTGTTTTACTCCACGCCCTTTTACACCTTGTCTTATCCAGTCTAATTCTCTTGCTAATACTTTTTGGCGCTTACTTTCAGTTTTTTCTTCTTGTTTAAGTCTTGCACCTTTTTGTTCTAACCAGCTACTGTAGTTTCCTTTCCATGGAATACCTTCGCCTCTGTCTAATTCCAAAATCCAACCGGCTACGTTATCTAAAAAGTACCTGTCGTGAGTAACTGCAATAATGGTTCCTTTATATTGTTGTAAATGTTGTTCTAACCAATCTACGCTTTCTGCATCTAAGTGGTTTGTAGGTTCATCAAGCAATAAAATATCGGGTTCTTGTAATAATAATCTGCATAATGCTACCCTGCGGCGTTCTCCGCCTGAAAGTACTTTAATAGTCGTGTTGCTTTCCGGACAACGTAAAGCATCCATTGAGCGCTCTAGACGATTATCTAAATTCCATAAATCATGCTGATCAATTAACTCTTGAAGTTGTGCTTGTCTGTTAATCAGTTTGTCCATTTTATCTGGATCATTTAGAATTTCTTCATCTCCAAATTTATTATTCACCTCTTCAAACTCATTCAAAATATCAACGTATTTTTGAACGCCCTCGCGAACAACTTCAATTACAGTTTTTGATTCATCTAATTTGGGTTCTTGCTCAAGTAAGCCGATAGAATAACCTGGGGATTGATGTATTTCTCCAATATAATCCTTATCTAGGCCAGCAATAATGCGAAGTAACGTTGATTTACCTGAACCATTTAAACCTAAAACACCAATTTTAGCGCCATAGTAAAATGAGATATAAATATCTTTTAAAACTTGTTTTTGAGGAGGATGTATTTTTGATACATTCACCATACTGAATATTATTTGACGGCCTTCGGGAGTTGTTGACATAGTGTTATTATATATGCTCCGAAGGTAACGAATGTTTAATAAATAAAAAACGAATAAAAAATTGTTTTAGTTATTATTTAGCTCGTATTTCACTTAAAATAAACTATACTGATTATTTATGATTTTTATCAGTTAGTGGATACGCCTTAATGCTGTTAATTTATAATGAATAATTCCAATAATCTTATTAGTAAAACTGCTTATTTGAAATTTGAGCAATGTAAAAAGGCTTTTTATTTTTACAAAAAGCACCCATATTTACGCGATAAAATTAGTATTGATAAGCAATTAACGTTTAAACGCGGACACGAAGTTGGTGATTTAGCCCAAAGTATTTTCCCTGGAGGAATTGACGTTTCAAAGAATAGTAAAAATTCTATAGAAGCCCTACATTTAACTCAAACATTAATTAGCAATAAGACTCCTGTCATTTACGAAGCCACATTCTCATTTAACAGCGCATTGATAATGGTTGATATATTGTGTTTGGAAGACGGAGAATATAAAGCTTATGAAGTAAAAAGTTCTTTCAAAATTTCGGAAGTTTATTTAAAAGATGCTTGTTTACAATATTATGTTTTAAAAAATATTTTGGTAAATTTTAATGATTTATTTCTAGTCACTTTAAATCAAGATTACGTATTTCAAGACGAACTAAACCTTAAACAATTGTTTAAAAAACGAAGCGTAAAAACAGAAAGTGAAAAAAACCTTGAATATTTTGATTTGCAAATAAACAATGCAAAATTTATTTTAAGTCAAAATATAATTCCAAACATAACTATTGGTAAACACTGTTTTAAGCCATATCAATGCGATTATTTTGGAAATTGCTGGAAAGACGCCACAAACGAAGACAGTATTTTTAATTTACCGCTTATTAATAAAGAAAAATTAATGGAATGGTATAATTGCAATATAAAAACTATCAGTCAAATTAATGAAAATGAAGAGGGCTTAAAAAGCAATATTTCCAAAATTAAAAATGCCTTCTTATCTAATAATGCTATTATAGAAAAAAAAGAAATTACTGATTTTTTATCGACTATAAAATTTCCGGTTACCGCAATGGATATGGAAATATGGGGGCCGGCAATTCCAAAACTTAATGGCACAAAACCCTTTGAACAAATTCCTTATTTGGTTAGTTTTTTTAACGGTGAATCACATTCATCAGTTTTTATGGAATATAATGATGATGAAAGAAAAGAGTTTGCCGAAAAATTAATTAACTACACAAAACATTACAATTCTATTTTAGTTTTTGACGGCACATTGGAAAAATTAATAATAAACAACTTAATTAAGCATTACAATGATTTAAAATCAGATTTGGAAACTCTTAAAAATAAGTTGGTTGATGTGTTTGATGTTTTTTTGAACTTTAACTATTATCACCCGGACTTTAAAACAAATTTTTCATTAAAAATTATATCAACTAAATTATTAAATGACATTAACTACTCAAAAATTACTTCCGGATTAGAAGCCATGAATTATTATGAGCAATATAGGACTGAAAAAAATGACGTTTTAAAACAACTTATTAAAGAGGATTTAATAAGCTACTGTGAGACAGATACGTTAGCTACTTTTAAACTAGTTGATTTCCTATCAGGTATTGTTAAATAAAAAAGTCCTTTTGGTAATCCAAAAGGACTTTTTGTAAAGAAATTAATCTTTAATTATTTCTTTTTACCACCTTTAGTTTTAGCTAAAGAATCAGCGATACGAGCTGAATCAGCTTTTGCTTTTTCAGCAGCAACAGCAGCTTCAGCAGCAGCAGCAGCTTCAGCTTCAGCAGCAGCAATTGAATCTTGTTTTGCTTTTTCTACAGCAGCAATTGAATCTTGTTTAGCTTGCTCGATTTTCTCTAATTCCTCTTTTGAAGGACCGCAAGCAACGAATGCAACTGACAATGCAGCTACAGCAACGAATGATAATACTTTTTTCATGTTTGTTTTTGTTTAAATTTAAATTCGATGCAAATTTATAATTTTTTTTAAATGCAACACAAAAAAATAAAAAAATCGTAATTTTTTTTGAGCAATAAATTTTATAACTTTTTTTAATCTAAATATGAATTAATTTTAACATTGTATATGTACACTATTTTAAAACGCTTGCTTTTTTTATTAGAACCTGAAAAGGCTCATCACCTAACATTTTTTCTTTTAAAAATAACCAGGTACGTGCCAGGTTTTTTAAATTTATTTGCTGAAAACAAACTAAATTTTCATCCCTCATTATCCAGAAAACTTTTTGGTTTAACTTTCAAAAACCCTGTAGGTTTAGCTGCAGGGTTAGATAAAGATGGGATTGCCTTTAATGAACTCGGAAATTTAGGTTTTGGTTTTGTTGAAATTGGTACCGTTACTCCAAAGTCCCAACCCGGTAATGAAAAACCTAGATTGTTCAGGCTGCCAAAAAATGAGGCCTTAATTAATCGGATGGGATTTAATAACGACGGAGTTGTTGCGGCTGCTAAACGTTTAAAGAAACGGAAAAATCCTTCGTTGATTATTGGAGGAAATATCGGAAAAAACAAACTTACATCTAATGAGAGTGCGGCAATCGATTATGAAATGTGCTTTAATGAATTATATGAGGTTGTAGATTATTTTGTTGTTAATGTTTCCTCGCCAAACACGCCGAATCTCAGAGATTTGCAGGAGAAAATACCTTTAACAAATTTATTGAATTCGCTTCAGATAATTAATAATTCCAAACAAAACCCCAAACCAATTTTATTGAAAATTGCTCCTGATTTAACAAACACCCAACTTGATGATATTATTGATATTGTAAAACAGACCAAACTGGCAGGAGTTATAGCAACTAATACAACCATTAGCAGAGAAGGGTTAAATTACGATAAACAGGAAATCGATAAAATTGGCGCAGGAGGTTTAAGCGGTAAACCATTATCAAAAAGGAGTACCGAAGTTATTAGGTATTTAAAAGAAAAATCAAATAATGCTTTTCCGGTTATTGGAGTGGGGGGAATAAATAGTGCCGATGACGCTATCGAAAAAATAGAAGCCGGAGCAGATCTTATTCAATTATATACCGGATTTATTTATCACGGACCAAAACTTATTAGCGATATAAATAAAAGACTGATTAAAAAATGATAAAAATTACCGAATGCCCTCGAGATGCAATGCAAGGTATTAAACAATTTATACCTACTGAGTTAAAAGCAAACTATATTAACCAGCTTTTAAAAGTTGGG
>CANFQR010000123.1 GCA_947449125.1 Bacteroidota bacterium
AAACAATAAGTGTTGGTTTTTTCCAAAACAACACATCACTCGGTGCACCAAGTTTGTCTCAACGTTTCACTGAAAAGTTACGTGATTTGGTATCTCAGCAAACCAATCTAACACTTATAAAACAAAACGGCGATTTACAATTTGAAGGATATATTGCAGAATACAACGTCTCACCAATTGCAATTTCCGCAGATGTTGCAAGTCAAAACAGAATGACTATAACCGTTAATGTTAAATACACTAACAAATTTGAATCTTCGAAAAATTTCGAGCAAAATTTTACCCGATTTCAGGATGTTTCAAGCGATAAAAACATTTCAAGCATTGAACCCGAATTAGTTCAAGAAATTTACAGACAACTAACAGAAGATATTTTTAACCGAGCTTTTAATAATTGGTAAAATGCAAGCCGCAGATTTATTAAGTTACATAAAAAATCCTGAGTTGCTAGACAAACAAAGCACTGCCAACTTGCAAAAACTTGCAAATGAATTCCCCTACTTTCAGGCAGCACATTTATTGTTAAGCATGTCTTCTAAAAAATGGGACGCTTCAGTTTATCAGCAAAGTCTAAAAAAAACAGCCATTGTTGTTACTAACCGCGCTCACCTTTTTAATTTAATTCAATCGATTGAAAATTTAGAAAGCCTTGTAGAAAACAAGCAACAACAAATTCAAGAAAAAGAAATTTCAGCTAATAAAGATAACGAGAACTTAAATCAAGAATTAAATATATTAAAGGCTACCGAAGTTTTATCAGAAAATACCGAAGCTTTAACTGAACAAAATAATACTCTAGAATTAGAAACAAACATTACATCTTCTACAAACACCTTAAAAAGTCCTGAAGAAAACTTAGAAAAAGAAATTGAAAAGCAAATTGTGAATGCGTTTGTAGAGAAAGAAATTTTAAAAACTCACGAACTACATCATCCTGAAACAACTAAAAAAAATCCAGAAAATTTTAACGACTGGCTTCTATTTTTGAAAAAAAATAATGGCGAAACCTACGAAAAAATTGAAAAGAAAGTAAACGAGAAAAAAGACAAGAATTTAAATAAGAGAAATTTATCCGATACAACAGAAAACTCCTCAAAAATCTCATCAAAAAAAGAGAAACAAAAAGCACTAATCGATAAAATTATTGAAACAAATCCCGGACTTATTAAAAACAAAGAGGAAACTAAATTTTTTACAGCAGAAATTAAAGCTAAAGAGAGTTTAATTGATAATGAACATTTAGTTACCGAAACTTTAGCAAAAATATATGCTTTGCAAGGCAATGTAAATAAGGCAGTTAGAGCTTATGAAATATTAAGTTTGAAATTTCCACAAAAAAGTGCTTACTTTGCAACCCTAATAAATAAATTAAAAAATAACCAATAAAAACATAACGTATGATTTTTTCAATTTTAATAATTTTAGTGTGTATTCTTCTAATCTTGGTAGTTTTGGTTCAAAACTCAAAAGGCGGTGGTATTCAAAGTCAGTTTGGTGCTGCAACCCAAATTATGGGCGTTAAACGCGGCACAGAGTTTATTGAAAAAGCTACATGGGTTTTAGCAATTGCTTTAATTCTATTAAGTGTTTTAATGGCACCAAAGAGCAGTATGACACAAACATCTGAAGATGAAAATGGCTCTGTTGCAAAAAAGAAAGCCCAAAGCGCAGTGGCTATACCTCAGCAGCAAGCAGCACCGGCAAATCAACCTGCACCAGCTAATCAACCTGCACAACCTGGCAACTAAAAAAAATTTAACTAAACAAAAGCCACCTCTTATGGTGGCTTTTTTATTACACTAACATTTTATTTGTTTGTATTTAAATGGTATTAATTCGTTTATGACGATTAATAAAATAATCTATAATAAATAAAACAGATACAATACACAACAATTCTCTTAAAATAACCGTAAAATATAAATGCCGCTCAACTTCTAATGTATCTGCATTATACGTTATTAATACATTTATTATTATAAAAAAAACAATTAATATCGGCACAAGAAAAAATTCATCTTTGGTTTTGTAAAACAGCACAAAACAAGCCACCATTAAAACATAAAAAATAAAATTATTAAACACAGGAAAAAAATTATGTGCATTTATAAAAAAACCATTAGGTTTATTATAGTATCTATCAACATTGTAAGCGTATATTCGATTAACTTGTTCAGTTGTTTGATCACACAATAACAAATAAGATGGATGATACATTAAAAATTTCTGAAAAACAGTTTTACCATCTGTTAATATCCATTTAAGTAACTTTGCATAAGTTGTATCCTCATAACTACGATATAGTTTAATCATTCCTTCATTTGTGGTAATATCTAGGCCTTTAAAATTAGTTGCTATTAATTTTTTATCAGGCATTCCTTGTTTTTCAAACCAATCTAGGTAATTGCTATTTTGTGAAACTCTTATTACTAATGAATTAAACATAGGCAAAACATTGCGTTCTCCTACCTTCATTGTATAACTTTGAAACAAAAAAACTGGTATAAAAAACACTAGCAACAACAAACTTTTAAAATTCATTTTTTTATCTAAAACTAGTTGAACTATAAAATTGAAACTAAAAAATGCTAATATAACATAAGGCCAACTGTCTCTTGTAAAAGAGAACAACAAACTAATTATGGAGAGCGTTAAAACACTTAAAATAGACTTTTTCTTATAGTACCAAATGATAGAGGCTATCCATAAAAACATAAATGATACAGATATAAATTCCGATAGAGCGTTATTTGACCACCCTAAAATATTCCACCACGAAAAGAAAAAAAGAAGAAAAATCGAAGATATTATTTTAATAATGTAATTCTTAATACAGCTGTTGAGCATTAAAATTAAAACAACCACACTAAAAAAATAAAAATACTTCTGAAACCAAATCATTCGATAGGTATCTGAATTTACAAACTTATACATTAACGACATGGTAAATGGGCGTGGAGAAAACCATTTTTTGGGTGCTGGAAAATAAAAATCCTTACTTAACAAACTTGATTCACTCTGAAGTCTATAATCATTTACATCCCAAAAAAATTTCCAAATCGTACCTGCCTCAGGCATTGATATAAGAAGATAGAAAAAATAAATAAAAGCACTAATCAATATAAAATAATACGAGTTTTTAAGATTTGCTTTTAAAAAACTACTTTTCATCCTGTAAATATAGCGATTGCTGTGGTTAGTGGGTAAATAGATTTTTTCATGAACGTATTGTAGCCAAAAAATATTTATGAAACCTGCCCTGATATTAACAAACAAAAAATATGGCAATAATTAAGTAAGTCTTTTTAACTTTACGAAAAATTAGTTTATGCAGGTTTTTAAATTTGGTGGTGCATCCGTAAAAAATGCCGAATCAATCATAAATGTTGCCTCTATTTTAAAAAAAAATTCCGACACCAAAACTATTGTGGTAATTTCTGCAATGGCCAAAACCACAAACAAATTAGAGGAATTGGTAAACGCTTATTTTTATAGCGAAGGCGATGCGCAGGCAATTTTAAATGAACTTAAAAATTTTCACTTCGCCATCCTCTTACAATTAATACCGGATAAAAACAACCGTATTTATAACGACATCGAAAATATCTTTTTAGAGTTGTTATGGACAATAGAAGATGAACCAACAAATAATTACAATTATTACTATGACCAAATAGTTTCGCAAGGTGAAGTGCTGGCCACAAAAATTGTATCGGCTTACTTAAACGAAACAGAAATAAATAATAAATGGCTAGATGCAAGAGGAATTATTCAAACAGATAATAGTTACCGCGAAGGAAAAGTAAATTATGAATTAAGTCAACATCTTGTTAAAACTGAGTTGATGCCTTTTTTTAAGTCGATAAATATTGTTATAACTCAGGGTTTTATTGGCGGCACATCTGAAAATTTCACCACAACATTAGGGCGTGAAGGAAGCGATTACACTGCTGCCCTCCTCGCTTATTTTTCCGATGCAGAACAAGTCTTTATATGGAAAGATGTTCCTGGTGTTTTAAATGCCGATCCTAAATATTTTAAGAACACAAAAAAAATAGATGAGTTAACTTATCACGATGCCATTGAACTTACCTATTATGGGGCTTCTGTTATTCACCCAAAAACAATAAAACCTTTACAAAATAAAAACATTCCTTTATTTGTAAAATCATTTATAAATCCGGCAGAGGAAGGAACTGTAATTAAAGACAGTAATAAACGAAGTAACGTAACTAGTTATATTTTTAAAACCAATCAGATTTTACTTTCAATACAACCCAAAGACTTTAGTTTTATTGCCGAAGATAACTTAAGCAATATTTTTACTATTCTCTCAAGAAATAATGTTCATGTTAACATGATGCAAAATTCGGCAATTAGTTTTAGTATTTGTACAGATTTTGATTCGCATAAAATAAATCCGTTAATTGAAGAGCTTCAAAAAGAATTTAAAGTTCTTTATAATAACCCTGTTCAGCTCATGACTATTCGTAATTACGATCAAGATACAATTACAAAGTTAAGCGCAGATAAAATTATTTTAATAGAACAAAGGAGTAGAAATACGCATCAAATGGTTTTAAAAGACAATTAATTGGGATAATGAAAAACTACATTTTATAATACACCACTTTTTTTGTTTCAAAAAACTCTTCCTTAAAAAATTTATTTAACTCATAAAATTTAGCTTTATCATAAAATTTACCAAACTCTTGCTTCAAATCTCCGCCTTTTAAATATAAAATACCATTGGATAAATCATTAAAACTATTGTTTAAAAACTTATTTTTTACCCAATTGTAAAACACAGGAAACTCTGTAACAGCACGACTTATAATAAAATCAAATTTTTGGTCTATCTCTTCTGCCCTACTATGCACACCTTTTAAATTAGTTAATTTAAGTGAGGATGCTACTTCATTTACAACTTTAATTTTTTTTCCAATACTATCAACCAATAAAAATTCAGAATCAGGAAACATAATAGCGAGAGGTATTCCAGGAAAACCTCCACCTGTACCAACATCCATTATTTTTGTGTTTGGTTTAAACTCAATAACTTTTGCAATACCAAGTGAATGCAAAACATGACGTTCGTATAATAAATCAATATCTTTTCTGGAAATTACATTTATCTGGTTATTCCAAAAATTATACACATCAAACAATTGTTCAAATTGAACAACTTGACTGGCTGTTAATTGAGGGAAATAATTTGAGACAACAGAAAATGCTTTAGATATTTCCATTTTTATTTTTCAGGGCATTAAATAATAATTCGCGGGCTCTAAACAGCTGGGCTTTAATAGTTCCTATTGGAAGATTTAATTGTTTGGAAATTTCCTCATGACTCATCTCTTGAAAATAAAACAATTCAATCATCTCTTTGTATTTAGGTTTTAAATTATCAACCAAAACACGAACCAGTTCAACTTTTTGTTTAC
>CANFQR010000124.1 GCA_947449125.1 Bacteroidota bacterium
GGGTGTTTTATTCCTTTTATTTCCTGATATTTTTCATGGCCTTTACCTGCAATTAAAATTATATCGCCGCTATTAGTCAAACTGCAGGCTGTTTTTATAGCTTCTTTTCTATCTGTAATTCGTAATGTTTTTTTTGAATCAATAGGATTGATTCCATTTTGCATTTGATTTAAAATCTCTTCAGGATCTTCGCTACGGGGATTATCGGATGTTAAAATAACTTTATTACTGTATTCGCATGCGATTGCTGCCATTAACGGACGTTTTCCAGAATCTCTGTCGCCACCACAACCAATAAGTGTAATTACCTGTTCGTTTCCTGTTCTTAAATCTTTTATGGTTTCCAAAACATTTTTTAATGCATCGGGTGTATGGGCATAATCAACTATACCTATTAAACCTTTTGGCGATTTTACATATTGAAAGCGACCATCAACAGAATTTAAATTACTTAGTGCCGTTAATACATTGGTTTTATTTTGCTTTAACAAAATTGCTGTTGCGTAGACTGCCAATACATTATAAGCATTAAAGTTGCCTATTAATTTTACCCAAACCTCAACGTTTTCAATATTTAATAATAAACCGTTTAACTGATTTTCTAAAATTTTGCATTTAAAATCAGCTATTGTTTGCAAACCATATGTGTATTTATTCGCTTTTGTATTTTGCAACATAATCAAGCCATTTTTATCGTCACGATTAACTAGGGCAAAAGCAGAATTAGGTAAATAATCAAAAAAACGTTTTTTTGCTTTTATATATTCATCAAACGTTTTATGATAATCTAAATGATCGTGTGTAATGTTGCTAAAAATAGCTCCGGTAAAACATAAACCTGCTATTCTATTTTGAACAACCGCATGCGAACTAACTTCCATAAATACATATTCACATCCTTGCGAAATCATTTCTGTTAGTAACTCGTTTAACGTGAGGGCATCCGGTGTGGTGTGTGTTGCAGGGATTACAGTATTATTAATTTTATTTTCAACTGTAGAAAGTAAACCTACAGAGTATCCTAATGACCTAAATAAATTAAACAACAAGGTAACTGTTGTGGTTTTGCCATTTGTGCCGGTAACACCAACAAGTTTTAATTTTTCAGAAGGGTTATCAAAATAATTACAAGCAATAATTCCCAATGCAAAAGTGGCATCAGAAACTTTAATATATGTAACTGCATCGTTTTTGTTCTCTGGAAGTGTTTCGCAAACAATTGCTATTGCGCCGCTCTCAATAGCCTTTTCTATGTAGGTGTGTCCATCAACAGTGGTGCCTTTAGTTGCGACAAACAAGGAATCTTTTTTTACCTTGCGCGAATCAAATGCAACAGAAGAAACTGCCACATGCGTAGAACCAATTACTTGTTCTAATCTTACTTTGTATATTATGTCGCTTAAAAGTTTCATTAACTTTCTATACTATTTTTAGCTTAGTATTAATATTAATTTGTTTCCTTTTTTGATTTTCTGACCTGCTTCTATACTTTGTTTTTGAACACTACCAAAACCCAGTAACTGAACCTGCACGCCGTTATTTTCTAATAAATAAATTGCATCTTTTGCTGACAAACCCTGTAGATTAGGCATAATGCCTTTTTTTAATTGTTTTTCGATGTTATTTTCAATTAAACTAATTTTAGTTGAATCTTTTTTATTTCGTGTTACATATTTTTCGCCTAAATTTTGTGAAGCAGGAAGCGAAAAACTATTAGATAAAGTGGCTATTTCATTTGCCTTAGATAGAATAACATCAGGAACCTTTGTAATTAAATTTTTTTGATTGTTTATTGGTTGAATAAAATCTAAACTTCCGGAATACACTTTTTCTGCTATTTCTTTAAAAACGGGCGCTGCCACTAATCCGCCATAATAAACTCCTTTACTAGGCGAATTAATAATCACAATACATGTATATAAAGGATTATCTGCCGGAAAATAGCCCACAAAAGAAGCCTGATAAGTTGTACCATATTTTTTATAATCTCCGTTTTTAGCAATTTGAGCTGTACCTGTTTTACCGCCAACTTTAAATGCCTTTATATTTAATCCTTTGCCCGAACCGTTAGTTACCACACCTTCCATTAATTGTTTTGCTTTTTTTATTGTTTCATCTTTCACGATTTTGTCATCAATAACTTCCGGTTCAAATGTTTTAACTGTGATGCCGTTTCGTTTAATTTCTTTTACAAAATGTGGTTTTACCATTTTCCCGTTATTAGCAATGGCGTTATATAAGGTTAATGTTTGCATTGGCGTTACCAAACTTTCGTAACCAATACTAATCCAAGGTAGTGACGTGCCATACCAATCACGATCTTTAGGTTGTTTAATTCTTGGAACCCCTTCTCCAGGTATAGATAATCCTAATTTTTGATGTAGATGAAATGCTCTTAATTTATCGGTATATAATTTCGGGGTTTTGGCAAAGTATTTTGTAACCAGCAAACTTGTTCCAACATTAGAAGAGTTCTCAAAAATTTCCTGAGCAGTTAAAACATTGGTTTTCGGAGCATGAGCATCTTTCATTTTTCGGTCAAAAAATACTTTTTCACCATTACCAACGTTGACTTTTTCGGTAAGGTTAATATTATATTCATCTATTAAAGCCAGAAAAGACGCTAACTTAAATGTTGAACCAGGCTCGGTGGGATAACCAATGGCGTAGTTAAAACTTTCGAGATAGGTGATTGTATCTTTTAAACTTTGTGTAAGGTTAACAATAGCTTTAATTGCACCGGTTTTTACCTCCATTAAAATAGCACAACCATGAGAAGCCTGATTTTTTATTAGTGAACGTATTAAAGCTTGTTGTGCAACATCTTGTATATTAATATCAATGGTGGTATACAAATCGTTGCCGTCTTTTGGTTCAACTTCATTTTCATCATTAATCGGTCTCCACACGCCTCCGGCAATTTGTTGCATTAGTCGTTTTCCGCTTACGCCGCTCAATGTACTATCAAAAGCTCCCTCTAAGCCTACAGGTTTAATACCTATTCTTGCCATACCAATTGTTCGGCCTGCAAGTGATTGAAAAGGACGGTCTCTTCTGTTTTTTTGTAATGTTACCAATCCGCCTTTTCGACCTTTTCTAAAAATTGGAAATTTTTTTAATTGTTGTAAATCTTTATAAGGAACATTTCTTTGAAGAAAAACATATCTATCATTAGTTTTTCTGGCTTTGTTTAAAATTTTTAGATATTCACGACTGGTTTTATCCTTAAACAAATCGCTTAATAAATAGGCTAACGAATCGCGATTATTTTTATAAACATCATCCGTAATATAGGGCGCATTTATGTCAACAGAAATTTCATAATAGGGCAACGATGTTGCTAAAAGTGCGCCGTTTGCATCAAAAATATTTCCTCGAACAGCTTCAACAGAATCTAATTTTGTTGTGAAAGCAATAGCTTTAGCGCGCCACAATTCTCCTTGCGAAAATTGAATTACACAAATACGGTATAGCAGCGCAAGAGCAAACATGCACATTGCTATGTAAATAAAATAAGTACGAGCAAGAATATTTTTCTTTTCTTTCAAATTAGTTTTCTGAGTTATATAATTGTGTACTGTCTACTCTTATTTTAATTGGCGGCGTAATAGGTTCGCGTAATCCCAATTTCTCTACCGATTTTGCGACTTCACTTTGTTTACTTGCAAACATGAGATCACTTTTAGTTGAAATATATTCGGACCTTAATTCTTTTAATTGATTTGATAATTTATTTACCTCTCGAATTTTATCATCGGCATAATAACCATTTGCTATATATAAAAGAGCTAAAAACGCAAGAAAAATAAAGTATGGGAGATGCTTTAACGTTTTATCGTTAGTTAGAAAAGAACCGCTAAAAACGGTAGAAAGTCCTTTTCCAACTATGCCTTTTTTACGTGATTTTTTTGAGTCATCGTTACTTGTATCGGCTTGCTGTTCAATAACAACTTCATGCTCTAACTCTTCTTTTTCAGGTTTAACTATTTCTCTATACTTATTAGGCACTTATGTTTTTATTAATTTTTAATTAGAATTATAATTTTTGAGCAACTCTTAATTTTGCACTTCTGGCTCTTGTATTCATTTTTATTTCCTCTTCACTTGGTAAAATTGGTTTTGATGTTAAATTTTTAAAACACATTTTACTTGTTCCAAAAATGACATCTTTTTTTAGCACCCCTTCTACATTGCCGGTTTTAATAATGTTTTTTACTATTCTGTCTTCTAAACTATGGTAAGAAATTATAACAAGTCTTGCTCCAACATCTAGAACTTCATAACACTGAGTGAGGCATTCGTTTAACGCTTCTATTTCTTGATTTACTTCTATTCTTAGCGCTTGAAAAACTTTTGCTAAGTATTTGTGCTCTTCGAATTTTGGAGTACAAGAAGCGATTACTTCTTTTAATTGATTTGTGGTAGAAATTATTTTTTCTTCTCTTGCAGAGCAAATAACAAATGCGAGACGGGCAGCGTTGTGAATTTCGGCGTATGTTTTGAATATGTTAATGAGTTGTTTCTCTGGATATTCGTTTACAATTTGTTTTGCTGTAAGTTTATTTTGCTGATTCATACGCATATCAAGTTCTGAATCAAACCTTATAGAAAAACCACGAGACGCCTCGTCAAATTGATGCGATGAAACACCAAGATCTCCTAAAATACCATCCACTTTATTTACTCCATGTAAACGCAGATAATTTTTTAGGTATCTGAAATTGTGCGGAATTAATGTAAAACGCACATCATTTAAAGTATTTTGTTTTGCATCAGCATCTTGATCAAAAGCAAATAGTTTTCCATGCTCATTTAGTTTTTTTAATATATGCAGGGAATGTCCGCCTCCACCAAACGTTAAATCAACATAAATACCATTTGGCTTAATGTTTAAATTATCAATACAAGCTTGTAAAAGAACGGGGGTATGATAAGTTGAATTACTCATCAATACCATCGTTAAAATTTAATCCTCCTAAAACATCTTCTGCTAATTTTTCAATATCAATATCTTGGTTTAAGAATTCCTCATATAATGTTTTATCCCAAAGCTCAATTACATTATTGCTTCCCAACACTTTTAAATCCGATTTTATTTCGGCATAATCTGTTAATGATTTTGGTAATAGTAACCTGCCAGAATTATCTGCGTCTACATTTGTTGCTCCACCCGTAAATTTTCTAACAAATACATCATTTGCTTTGATTAAGCGATTAAGTTTGCTTAATTTTTTATTTAGTTTTTCCCACTCGTTTAAAGGATACAAAACCAAGCATTTCTGGTGAAGATTTCTATTTATTACAAAACCATTTTCAAATAATTTTTCAAGTTGTTTTCTTAGATCAATAGGAAACATGAAGCGCCCTTTAGCGTCCACTTTACAATCGTATTCTCCTATTAAACTTGTCATTTGTTGATTACTAATGTTTTA
>CANFQR010000125.1 GCA_947449125.1 Bacteroidota bacterium
ATACTGTAACAGTTCTAACTTTTGAATTTACACCCTGAGAACTACCAACAGTAAGCGTTATTGTGGTAACACCAGGAGTTGGAAAAGAAATTGAAGTATTTGAATTGGTAGGATTTGCAATTACTGCCCCATTATCAGCTGTCCAAACGTAATTTGTAATTACAGCGTTATATGAAAAATCTTTCATTAATAAAGAACCACCTGAACAAACTGTGTAACCAGTTGTAGATAAGAAATCTGCAATTGGTGCACATCCTAAAGTATTATTAATATCTGTAAATGCTAAATTACCGGCTGACCATAAGTTGTTTCTACCAGCTGTTGCAGACTGTAATGCTGTTCTCATTCTGTTAGTTTGACCGGTTGTAAAATTCTTTGGACATGAAGAATAATCCATTATGTTTTCCACATTTTGGTAATAATTATTGGCATTTGCAGGATTAGGAGATGTACAAGTGAATGCGGTATTAGTTGAACTAGCGGGACAAGTACTAAAGTTACCTTTTGTGTCAGGTGTATCAGAAACTCCATCACCTCCGGCTGTTGAACCGCAAGAAACACCAGGATTGTTGGTATTGCCAAAAGTATGAGATAAATTAAACCAATGTCCAATTTCATGAGAAAGGGAACGAGCATTAAGCCCTGACAGGAAACTGTAATTATAAACAATTGCATCTTGGTCTGCAGGGCCATTACCCCAAGTACCTGGTAAATAAGTATAACCAATAACTGTACCATTTTGACCTGTAGCAGCTACAATATCTTTTACAATAATAATATTTAGGTATTTTTGAGAATTCCATGTAATTCCTGAATATAAAAAGCTGGTAGCTCCTGCTTGATTTCTGTCCCAAACAGTACGTGTATCATATCTGTGAACAATACCATTAGTACAGTTTCCATTAGGATCTTTCTTGGCTAACATAAATTTTATGTCAGAATTAATATATAATGATTGAAATGGTGCAAATATTGTTGAGAAATCTGAACCTGCTGCTGCATAGTCATTATTAACTTGAGCTAGCGCGGCAGTAATTGCAGCATCGGAAATATTTTCCGGACCGCCGGTGTGCAACACATGAAATACT
Organism: Bacteroidota bacterium; assembly: GCA_947449125.1. GTDB lineage: Bacteria > Bacteroidota > Bacteroidia > B-17B0 > Aurantibacillaceae > Aurantibacillus. The sequence goes on from CANFQR010000125.1 coordinate 1,089, forward strand.
ACTGGAATTGTATATTGAACTGCAGCAGATCTTTGCGAAGCAAAATTAGCCTCGTTTAAAATTGATTGTATATTCAAGACTTCGGCAGAAGCTTCGTATTTTTTTCGTGCTTCGGGGTTAGACTTAAAATAATCTTCCATTGCTGCAAAAGTTTCGCATGGTTGAATTTTTGATGATTGTGAAAAACCTGAAAGAGCCGTCAATAAGGTAATTCCTAAAGAAATTTTTGTTAAAGTAGTTTTCATGTGTTTATTTATTTTTTAACGAAATTATTTTTTTGTATTGTTATTGTTTAATTGATTTATTGCCATCATATCTTTCATAGTTTTTTGCATACCGTCCACACTACCATCCAAGAAAATTACATTTCCCTTGCCTTCTTGTGCAAAGTTCTTTACCGCTTCAGTCCACATGCTAAACAAAATTAAAGAAGCATCTAAATTGGCTTCGCTCATTTCTTTAGCTGCACCTGCCATACCTTTTGCCACTTCTTGTCTAAATAAAGCAATACCTTCTCCTTTTAATTGCGATGCTTCCTTTTCAGCCTGTGCAGATATTTTAATAAAATTACCTTCAGCCTCGGCAGCTTTGGTTCTTGTGATTAATAAAGCCTGTCCTTCATTTTCTGCGGCTGACTTTAAATTATTACTTGCAACAACTTTTGCCATTGAACGCATTACTTCCTCATCAAATGTTATGTCGTTCAATTGTAAATCTATTAGGTGATAACCCCAATCTTCTAATGTTCTGTCTAATTGATCTTTAACAGCTTCAACAATTTCTCGCCTTAAAATTAAGACTTCAGATTGCTTTTTTGTTGCAACATAAGCCCGAACAGACCCCTCAACCGAACGTACAAGGGCCTGCATGAAATTTCGTTCATCTATAAATTTAAACGCCACATTTTTTATAGTTTCTTCGTCGCTATTAATTACTGAATACAACAACATTGCCGTAAAGTTTACGTTTGCTTGATCAATAGTAACCGCCTGAAAACCAAGTTCTGAACTTCTATTTTGAACCGATATTTTTTTAAATACTTTTTCAATTAAAGGTATTTTTAAATTTAGACCCGGCCTTAAAATACGACTAAATTTTCCGAAAATGGTTGTAATAGCAATTGTACCTTGCTGAACCGTAACAAATGATGTTAGAATTGCAAATAAAACTAAAACTAACACAATTAACAAACCTGATGGTATCATAATAATATATATTTGTATAAAAGTATCAATTAATTTTTCGGTTTCAAAATCAATTATAACAGTGGCGAAAAACAGGTATAATCGGACTATTTTGTTAATCTGCCTTTGGTATTTTAATTTTTTAAATGGGCAAATTATTTCTACTGATAGTTTACCATCGTATCAGAAAATTTACAATAAGGCTATTATTTTAATTGATTCTGGTAAATTTGATAAGGCTTTGCCACTTCTAAAAAATGTGATAAAAGAAAAAAAAGATTTCGGGCAGGCATATTCTAAAATGGCCTACATAAAAATTCAGCAAAAAAATTATAAAGACGCCGAAAAAGATTTATTAAAGGCCGAAAAATTACAACCCTATAATTTTGAAATTTTTAAGTTAAAAGGAATAAATTTTTTTTTAAATGGTAAATTTAATGCAAGTAAAGAAGCATTAGATTCTGCATTTGAAATATCTAAAACAGAAAAAATAGATGATTGGGAACTTTTGTATTATAGAGCATTGCTCATGTTTAAAGGTAAAAGCTACAAATCAGCTCAAGAAACATTAGAATCTGTAACAGACTTAAATCCTTCATGTGCCGAAGCTTATTATTTAAAAGGTGAAATTAGATTTGTTAAAAAAGAATATAATTACGCTTTAAAAGAATTAAACGAGGCCATAAATAAATTACCGGTCACAAAACCTGATTATAACTTTTACAAACTAAGGGCTAAAACCAAGTTTGAAATTCAAGATTACAAAGGCGCCGTAAATGACTGGAATGTTTACTTTGATGGAATTCCAAATGAAGAAGATGCATTAATTTCAAGAGCCGCAGCTAAAATAAATTGTAAAGAATTTACTGGAGCAATTGTTGATTTAGATGAAGCTATTAAATTAAATAGTAAAAATCCTATAAGCTATTGTTACAGAGGTGTAGCTAAGTCAGAAAACAAAGCTTTTAAAGAAGCATTGGACGATTATAATACTGCCATTAAATTAAAATTTGATTACGCTGCTGCTTTTTTTAACCGAGCTGCAACAAAAATGGCCATTAAAGATAAAATTGGGGCTTGCGATGATTTAAATAAAGCCGATGGATTGGGAAATTTACAAGCGGCAAGAATTATCGATAAATATTGTAAATAAATAGTTTTAAACTCTCTGCTTAATTTAATTTTGAGGGAACTATTAAATCAAATGTTGGAATTTGAACATTAAACGATGTATCATCCATTAAACGTAACATCGTGTAATGGCCTTTCATATAGCCCATATCACTCATTAAATTACATCCACTGTTATATTGAAATTTTTGTCCAGGTTCTAATACCGGAGTTTCGCCAACTACTCCATCTCCGTCAACCTCTCGCTTATCTCCTGTACTATCAAATATATCCCAATGTCTGCTGAGCAACTTAACAGAAAAACTACTTTTGTTTTCGATAGTAATAAAATAAACAAAAAAATAATGATTATCATTAGGCAAGCTATTTTCAGCCATATAAAACACCTCTACAGAAATTTCAATATTTTGTGTTGTTGTTTTTACCATGAGTACATGCAATATTAAATGGTATTTTCTTAATTAAAAATAGCTCAGTAAAAATTTAACATTTTTAAGATAGAGAATTTGAAATTAATTTCGAATATAAACTCTCATACAATGGTAAAACATTATTTATATCAAAATGTTTTGCTTGTTCGAAAGCATTTTCACGAAAATTTTGAAATAAATTATTATCTGATAAAAGCTTAATTGAATTAGCAGCCATTTCCTCTATACTACCTACTTCACTTAAAAATCCGGTTTTACCATGAATATTTACTTCAGGCAAACCACCACTATTTGTACTGATAACCGGAACTTTCATTGCCATGGCTTCTAAAGCAGATAAACCAAAGCTCTCTGTTTCAGATGGTAAAATAAATAAATCTGCAACACTTAAAATTTCTTTCGGATCGGCAATTTTACCAAGATTAATGACATCATGACTCAAATTTAACTGCCTGCATAATTGATCAATAGCTGCTTTTTCAGGTCCGTCACCTACCAAAATAAGTTTTGAAGGAACTGCTTTTTTTACAAGATCAAAAATCCTAATAACATCTTCTATTCTTTTTACTTTTCGAAAATTACTGATGTGAACCAAAATTTTTTCGCCATTTGGAGCATACTTGTGCTTATTACAATTTTTTGGATGTGTTTGATATTCTTCAATATTAATAAAATTTGGTATTACCGAAATTTTATTATCAATCTTAAACGTTTTTAAAGTTTCCATTTTTAAACTTTCAGATACAGAAGTAATAATATTAGAATGGTTTAGAGAAAATCTAATTACGGGTTCAAAAGCTGGGTCTCTTCCAACTAATGTAATATCGGTACCATGCAATGTTGTAACATATGGCAAATGAATTTTTTTTGATTTTAAAATTTGTTGGGCCATATAGGCCACCGAAGCATGTGGTATTGCATAATGCACATGCAAAACATCTAATTGCTCAAAAATAGCTACATCAACTATTTTACTTGCCAACACGCTTTCATAAGGTTGATAATCAAACAATGGATAATCGTTAACACTAAACTCATGATAAAACAAATTCTCGTCAAATAAATTTAATCTAAAAGGTTGACTATACGACATAAAATGTACTTTATGCCCTTTTTTTGCGAGCGATTTACCTAATTCAGTAGCCACAACGCCACTACCACCATAAGTCGGAAAACAAACCATTCCTATATTCATAAAAAACTAAGTTTAAACAAATTTACGATAATAAACATTGAAATTAATTTTAATAAAAGCGTTGAGAATTTAATGAATATATAATTGTGTATAAGTAATACATAACTATCTTTACCATCTGTGAATTATAAATTACATAGTTTAACACCTGAAAACGAAACCTTGTTAAACAATGGAGAGTTGCTTCCTATTATGGAAGAATTTTATACCATACAGGGCGAAGGTTTTAACACTGGTAAAGCAGCGTATTTCATACGAATTGGTGGCTGCGATGTTGGTTGCCATTGGTGCGATGTAAAAGAAAGCTGGGACGCTAACATGCATCCATTAACACGAATTGATAAAATTATTTCAAATATAAAACTATGGAATGCTAAAAGC
>CANFQR010000126.1 GCA_947449125.1 Bacteroidota bacterium
ACATTTGATTTAATTAAAAAATATAAAATATGTTTGATAACAATGAATTTAAAAAATATGCCACAAAACATAGAGGCATTAATAGTTTAACTTACGATAGTTATACTTCCCGTATTCAGTCTTCTTTAACGCCATACATTATAGAAGAACGTCAGTTAAATGTTGCCCAGATGGATGTGTTCTCTCGTTTAATGATGGACCGTATAATATTTTTAGGCACAGGTATAAACGATCAAGTTGCAAATATTGTGCAAGCTCAGCTGCTTTTTTTAGAGAGTGTTGATGCGAAAAAAGATATTCAAATTTATGTGAACTCTCCCGGAGGAAGTGTTTACGCAGGTTTGGGGATTTATGACACCATGCAAATAATTAAACCCGATGTAGCAACTATTTGTACAGGCATGGCCGCCAGTATGGGGGCAGTATTGCAGTGCGCAGGAGCAAAAGGTAAACGTACGGCACTAAAACATGCACGTATCATGATACATCAGCCTTTAGGAGGTGCCGAAGGTCAGGCCAGTGATATTGAGATTACAGCAAGAGAAATTCAAAAATTAAAAAAAGAGCTTTATGATATTATTGCATTTCATAGCGGGCAAACGTATGAAAAAGTTTGGGCAGATAGCGACAGAGATTATTGGATGATTGCTGCCGAAGCTAAAGAATACGGTATGATTGATGAAGTCCTAGAAAGAAAATAATTATTTCTTTTTCCTTTAGTAAAATCCCTCAAGAAATTATTTTTGAGGGATTTTTATTTTAAAATTTCACAAATTCTAATTTTTAATTTTGTGTTTAAAGCACTTATAAATATATTTGATAATTATTATAAACAGAACATGAAAAAAATCTTTTCAATATTATTTATTAGTTCAACGTTAATGATTCTTGCCCAACCTAAAGGTAAAGATCCCAAAATGTCACCTACTTTAAGTCCAGGATATTATTGCAATTTAAAAGGCGATACCGTAAAAGGAGAAATTCAAACCAATCCTACAAATGGTGAGTTAGATTTTTACAATGGCTTTAATTTTAAACCAAAAGGAGCCGCAAAAGTTACTCCAATTAGTAATAAAAAAGCAAAATCATATGGTTTTGATGGTAGACATTTTTCGCTTTTTCCTTTTGGTGAAGGATTTGTGTATTTAGAATATATAGCAAAAGGTAGATTGAATTTTTTTGAATATAAAATAATGGGTAAAAAAGAGGGGCAGCCTGTTGTAGAAAGTTTATATTTTATGCAAGATACAAAGGCGGATGAGGCTAATAAAGAATTAAGAGAGTTGAAAAGAATATCTCAAAAGTTCTATAAAAAAGAAATTAAACCTTACATGAAAGATCAGATTGCTACATGGGATAATCTTGATAAATTTGTTTTTAATAAAGAAGTTATCGGAAATGCCATCAGAGAATTTAACAGGTATTATGACAATTCGGGTACAGAAACACCACAAATTGAAACAGAAAAGGTAACTGAAGAAACAAAAGAAGAAACTGAATAAAAATAAATAATAATAAAAAAACTCCTTCAAATTTGAAGGAGTTTTTTTTATTCTGTTTTTTGATGAAATTCAAGGTGTTTTTTCAATTGTATTTTTAACGTGTTTAAATAATTTTCCATATCTATAAAAGAAACACTTTTTTCGTTGCCGAATTTATTAAAATAAGGTAATTCTTCAATAAACTTATACAATTCAGGATATTTAGTTTCAATTAATAAGGTTGTTTTTATAATATCCTCCATTAATTGGTTTAAGTTTTCATTTTTACTCATTTAAAATTTAAAATACGTTTGTTTTATTATTTTGGTAAAGAAATAAATCCACTTCATGAAAAATCAACCAATCTCAATAATAATACCTTCTTCAATTTCTTCTAATTCTTTTTTTGGAATCAGCAAGGTTATTATGCCATTTTCATAGTCCGCTTGAATCTCTTCTTCCAAAGCGTCGTTTGGCAATTCAAATGATCTTGAAAACCCACAATATGAAAATTCTTTTCTTTTGTAGTTTGTTAAATCTTCTATGGTTTCTAGTTCCGAATCTGCACTCACAGATAAAATACCTTCTTCTACTTCAAGTTGTAATTTACCTTTTTTTAGACCAGGCGCAACTAATTCCACAATATACTCACCTTCGGTTTCATAAACATTTACAGGTGGAATACCAGAGCCAATATCTAAATTGATAAGTTCATTATTTAAATCTTCAATAGTTTTTGCAATTTCTCTTTCTGAATCAATTAATGGAGTTACTAAACTAGAGGTGTGATTGCTTTTGTTTTGTTTTAATAATAAGGTTGTCATAATTGGATTTGTTTTTTTTAGTTGATTTTTTCGATTATAAGATATTTTGATATACGCCAAAATTCTACAGGGTCTTTGATGTACAGGTTTTTTATAAGCTGATGGTCTTTTATTAATAAATAGGCTTTTTCAGGGTGCGTTGAAATAATTTTTATTTTTTTGCAGTTAATAGGAATGCTTGTTGTTTCTGAATAATTGATGCGTGTAAAGTTTGAGCTGTTTAAATTATTTTTTAGTTTTTTAGTTTTTCCAACGCCAATTAAACCTCCTGTTTTATTAATTATATTTTTTGTTTTTAATTCGTTGGCAGAACCAATAATAAAATAAGCTGTTTGTAATACTTCTGCCTCACTTTTAATTAGTTCATGTTCAATGATATTGTTTACATATAAAAAATTAAGCGTGGTTTCAACAAGATATAAATCAGAGTGTAACGATGCTAAAGTGTTATATAGATTAAACAACTCTGTTTCTTTTATAACTAACGTTTTGTTTATATTGATGATTGAACGATTTAATTCTGTATTTTTTTTTGTTGAACTTAATAACCTATTATTAAGCGATGCTGTATTTTTTTTACTTTGTTCTATTAGTTTATTTAATAAAATAATTTCCTGGTTTATATCGTTAATTTTTGAATTTATGATATCATGATTTACACTACTTGTTTTTAAAACAATAACATGTTGTTTAGTATTAATTGAATCTATTGTTTTAGTTACGTTATTTATCGCATTAAAAAAATAATCAATTACCGAATCTTTACTTTTAATAACTGTTTTTAAGGAATCATTTTTATTTACATCGTTAGTTACTTTCTGATTAGAGGATTGACATGAAGAACAACAAAAATTATTTAAGAAAAGCAAAACACAAAAACCACTAAAATGCGTTCTATACATAAATTAATTTTAAAAGCTATTGCAAATTAAATTCAGTTTAAATAGTATTACCATGCTTTTTATCACTTTAAAAATTGATTACCAACATTATAAAAAGCGAAAACCAACCTTACGGGGTTGGCTTTACACGTCGCTTCCATGTTTGAAATGGTCTAACCTTACGGGGTTAGTTCTGAATAAAAATTAGGTTTATTAATAGTTACAAATTTAACGCGTAAATAAATTTTTTATGATGATGGTAGGCAGTTAGCTATTTGATTTACATCAAATGAAATTTTTAAATTTATTTTTTATAACCATTTTAAAATTGGAAAATCCAGTCGGTTAGTTAATAATTCGCTTTTTGGATAAACTCTAAAACTATATTCATAAACACCTGTATGAGTTATTGGAATTTTGCAAACATACGATGCGTAGATATTTTTGTTTTCAGTTGGAAATAATTCTGTTTTGTAAACAATTTTTTCAAATTCTTTATCTTCTTTTCTTTTTTCGATAAAAATTATTTCTACACCTATTTCGCTTGACGATAAATTATTTAAATCTAAATTGATGTTTGGGCATAGTTCAGATCCAACCGGAAAAGCTTTGTTTTCCGAATCGTAAGCCTCCATTGAATTAAGATGAATTTTATTCCATTCGCGAATAATTTTTAGTTTCCAGGCTGCTAATTTTTTTGCTTTGTCGTAATTATTTTCGATTAATAAATTGTTTTGTGATTTTAAGTTTAAATAATAATTTTCTATATAGTCGTTAAGCATTCGATTTGTTGAAAATTTAGCTGCTAAATTTGATAACGCCGCTTTTATTTTTTTTATCCAGCCGGCTGGTAAATTATTGGCATCAAAGGTTAAATAAAGTGGAATAATTTCATGTTCTAATTTATTATATAAAGCTTCAGCTTCAATTTCTTTTTGTCGGTTTAAATTGTTTTTAGTTGTGTTTTCAGTATAGGTCCATCCATAATCTGGTTTATAAGCTTCTGCCCACCAACCATCTAATGCGCTAAAATTAATTACACCGTTTATCATTGCTTTTATGCCGCTTGTGCCTGAGGCTTCCATTTCAATTTCGGGTGTGTTTAACCAAACATCAACACCCTTTACCAAGTAGTTTGAAATTGCCATATCATAGTTTTGAAGAAATATAATATGATTTTTGAAATTTTCTTGTTTTGAAATATTAATGATATCCTGAATAATTTCTTGCCCTTCAGTATCATTTGGATGAGCCTTACCAGCAAAAACAAATAAAATGTTAACCTTGCTATTTTTAATAATGTTATTAAGCCTTGTTAAATCTTGAAAAATTAGGGTAGGTTGCTTGTAGGTTACTATTCTTTTTGCAAAACCAATTATTAATGTTTTTTCATTTATAAAATCATTATCGGGTAAAAATAAGTTGTTTGTTTTTTTCTTTCTTTTTTCATCATCAATATATTTTTTTAACTCGGTAATAAGTTTGTTTTTGAGTTTTAAATGAATTTCCCAGATTGTTTTGTCGGGTATTTCATTAATTTTTTTCCAGTTATTTTCTTCAGAATTAAGCTCGAAAAATTTTTCTCCAAATGTGTTTAAATACAGTGTTTGCCATTCAGTTGCTAACCAGCTAAGCAGATGCACACCATTGGTTACGTGTCCTAAATTAAGTTCTTCTGTAGAATAACCGTTCCATAATGGACCAAATATCCTTCTAGATACTTTTTCATGCATGCTGCTTACACCATTTATTTTTCCTGAAATTCTGGCAGCTAAAAAACTCATTGAAAATTTTTCATTTATGTCGTCTTCATTAATTTTTCCTAAGCCCATCATTTTTTTCCAACTTATATTTAAGAGGTTGGCGTGATAGGCTAAATATATTCTCAGCAGGTCTTCATTAAATCTGTCATGTCCGGCAGGAACTGGTGTATGTGTAGTAAAAAGAGATGATGCTCTTACAACTTCAATGGCTTCATCAAATGATATGTTTTCGTCTTGAACTAGAATAAGTAAGCGTTCAAGTCCTGCAAAAGCTGCATGACCTTCGTTGTAATGAAAAATATCTGGATTAATGTTTAATATTTTTAATAATCTCACGCCGCCAATACCTAATAATAACTCTTGTTTTAAACGATTTTCCCGATCACCGCCATATAAATTATTAGTTATTGTTTGATCTTCAGCTTTATTTTCAGGTATGTCT
>CANFQR010000127.1 GCA_947449125.1 Bacteroidota bacterium
ACGCCAACTTTAAATACAAACGGAAGTTATGATATAACATACAAAGTAGTAGTTAAAAATTACGGACTTGCTATTCTTGGAGATGTTGTATTAAATGAAAATTTAAATAATACCTTCCCGCTTCCATCAACATTTAGTGTTGTTACTGCACCGGCAATTACAAGTTTAGGCAGTAGTTTAACCTTAAATCCGAGTTTCGATGGAAACACTCAAATATCTCTAACTAATTCTCTAACGAGCTTATTAAATATTGGTCAGACTGACACTATAGTGTTTGGTGTAAGAGTATTTACAAATGGATTCTTTGGGCCATTTAAAAACACTGTATTTGGTAGCGCAAGCCCTGGATTAAATATTGTTGAGGAGGATTCTTCTAATACCGGCTTAGATCCTGATCCGGATAATGATTTAAATCCTACAAAAAATAATGTTCCGACAATAATAAACTTTACTCCTAATTTATTCTTCGGATTAACGAAAACAGCTACGCTTAGCGAGAGACTGACCGATGATTCTTACGATATAACCTATACGATTAAAGTTCATAATTTAGGAAATGACACGTTGAAAAATGTTGTGGTAAAAGATAGTTTATATGAAAAAGCTATCAAAAATCCGGCAAGTTATTATCTTAAAAACGGACCAGTAACTACAGGAAGCTTGGTTGCAAACTCATCATTCAATGGCAGCAGCGATATCAATTTATTAATTGCCGGACAAAGCAAATTGCCTCCGGGTGCTGTTTATAACATCGTTTTTACAATTAATGTAAAACCTGATACAGTTAAGGTAATTAAAAACAGTGCGTTTGGTTCTGCTTTATCATCTTTCAGTATGCAACAAGTTAGCGATACCAGCAACACCGGTGATAATCCTGATTTAAACGCTAATGGTATTTGGAACGAAGAATCTGACAATTTACCAACAGTTGTCGTGTTACCAGAAATACCATTCTTTATTCCTCAAGGCTTTACACCAAATGGTGATAACAAAAATGATTTATTTGTGATTAGAGGTTTACCTGAAGGGGCAGATAATTTATTAACCATTTATAATCGCTGGGGAAATAAAGTTTACCAAAAAGAAAATTACGATAATACATGGAACGGAACTCCTAATGTAAATGGCACTTTAGGTAACGAAAAACTGCCACCGGGTACTTACTATTATGTTTTTGATGTTAAAAAAGGCGGTAAAAGTACATATTATGGATTTGTTGTATTACAGTATTAATTAAAAGATAAAAAAATTGAAATGAAAAATTTAAATAAAATAATAGTTGCAATTGCTTTGATTTTTACGGTTACTAATGCAAAGGCGCAGTATGATCAACTATTCACGCAATACATGTTTAACGAAACATTTATTAATCCGGCTTATGTTGGGAGTAAGGAAATGTTAATGGCTACTTTGGTACACCGTCAGCAATGGGTAAATTTTCCAGGAAGACCAATTACCACATCGTTTTCTCTTCACGGCCCTATCCAAGATGAAAAAATGGGGGTTGGCTTAAGTGTGCTTAACGAAAAAATTGGTGTGCTAAACAGAAACTTAGTTTATGCAAGTTACGCGTATAAATTAAAAACTGGAGATGTTGGACATTTAGCCTTTGGTTTAATGGGAGGTATTCATAATCAGGTAAATAAATTTTCAAATTTAAAAACAAATGATGATGGTTCTGTTGATCCTCAATTAGGACAAAATTCACCAAGTATTATTACTCCTAATTTTGGAACAGGAATTTACTTTAATGACAGCACCTTTTTTGCAGGCTTATCTATTCCAAGATTGATTGATGACAGAGTAAGTTTTAACCCAAATGGCGATGTTGTAAAAACAATCAAAATGAATCCTGCTGAATTTCATTATTACCTTACTGTAGGGAAAATTTTTAAATTGGATAAAGATGTTAAATTAAAGGGGATGGCTATGATTAAGGCTGTGAAAAATGCACCTATTCAGCTTGATTTAACCGCTAATTTTTTGATAAAAAATATGATTTGGGCAGGATTGTCTTTTAGAACAAATTCCTCTATTGCAGCTATTATGGGTGTTCAGATAAATCCTGATTTTCTGGTAAATTATTCTTATGACTACAGCGTAAATTCAATCAGAAAATATTCTCAAGGGTCGCACGAAATTGGATTAACTTACTTATTTAGTTACAAAAAAATCAAAAATCTTTCTTTAAAAACTTTATTTTAATTTAATTTCTATTAATAAGGCGCACATAATTTCCCATTAAAAGCCCTTGCACATTTAATTTAATTAACTATCAGCCATAAAATTTTTTATGGCTGTTTTTATATTAAGAACACGCAAAGTTCTTGTTATAAAAAATAACAAAAATTAATATTTACTAAAGACAATTTTATTTTTGAAGAGAAAACAGAATTCATTTAACGAAAACAGCGAATTCTAAATTTGGCTTAATCAATTTATTACAAATAATTTCAGAGAATCTTTATAAAAAAAGCCACAATATTATATCGTGGCTTTTTTGCTTAGTAGCGGGAGATGGATTCGAACCAACGACCTTTGGGTTATGAGCCCAACGAGCTACCCCTGCTCTATCCCGCAATATATCTTAAAATTAGTAAACTTTAATTTAATTGCGATGCAAATATATAATTACTTTCTTTGTGAAACAAATAAATTATTAAATTAATGTCTAAAGTACATAAATCAGGTTTTGTAAACATTATAGGTTGTCCAAATGTAGGAAAATCAACACTTATGAATGCCCTAGTGGGTGAACGTTTAAGTATTATTACATCAAAAGCACAAACCACACGCCACCGGATAATGGGAATTGTTAGCGGAGAAGATTACCAGATTGTATTCAGTGATACTCCCGGCATAATAAAGCCATTGTATAAGTTACAAGAAAAAATGATGCATTTTGTAATTTCAGCATTTACCGACGCTGATCTTTTTCTTTTAATAACTGATGTTTTTGAGGATATTCAACTTGAAGAATCATATTTGGCAAAACTTCAAAAAACCCAAACGCCTATTCTTTTACTTATTAATAAAATTGATGTTGCATCCCAACAACAACTTGAGGAAAAATTAATTAAGTGGAAAGAAAAATTACCAAATGCAGAAATTATTGCCATTTCAGCTCTCGAAAAATTTAATATTGACAAAATAATGTCACATATTATCGAAAAATTACCCGTTGGCAATGCGTATTACAATAAAGAAGAATTTACGGATAAGTCTGAACGCTTTTTTGTAAGCGAAATTATTCGCGAAAAAATTTTATTAAATTATAAAAAAGAAATTCCTTACAGCGTTGAAGTTATTGTAAATTCATTTAAAGAGGATGAAAAAATCATAAAAATTCAAGTTGATATTCTGGTTGAAAGAGACAGTCAAAAAGGCATTATAATTGGCGATAAAGGCAGTTCGTTAAAACGAGTAGGAATTCAAGCACGAAAAGACATGGAAACTTTTTTTAAAAAACAAATTTTTTTAGAACTGTTTGTAAAGGTAGATAAAGACTGGCGAAATAATGATAGCAAACTGAAAAAATTTGGTTACTAATTTTTTCACACTTTAATCAAACTTTAATGTTTTAATTGGTGTTAATTTTGTAATAATTAATGTAGGTAACAGTAACATGATAAAACAAATCAAAAAAGTACCTGCATTTAAAACTAAAAAGTACATCCAGTTTATTTCAATTGCAACATACTCTACGTAGTAAACAGCACTATCTAACTTTACTAGCTTAAAATATTGCTGAATAAGGCAAGCAGCAATTCCAAACAGATTGCCCCACAACATGCCTTTTCCTATTAGTTTTAAACTAATCATCAAAAATAACTTTCTAACGTTAGCATTATTCATGCCTAAAGCCTTAATTAAACCAATCATATTAGTTCTCTCTAAGATTAAAATTAAAAGGGCCGTAATCATGTTAATAGTGGCAACAGCAATCATCAATACAATAATAATTATTCCATTAACATCTAATTTATCTAACCATATAAAAATATTGGCGTATAGTGATTTAACACTGTTTACCGAATAATCATAACTCAAAACATCCTGAATAATTTCTATATTTTCATCTATTTTATTAAAGTCGTTAATACTAATTTCATAATTACCTACATAATTAGCTTGCCAATAATTTAAACGCTGTATTTGCCTTATGTCAATGAAAGAAAGACTATTATCAAAATCTGAAAAGTTAGTTTTAAAAATACCGCAAATAACAAAATTACGAGAACGTTGCTCGTACTTAATTATATTTTCATGAAGCAAAGAGTCATAAATTTGGTGTTGACAAACAAAATAAACTAACATTTTATCATTTAATTTTAAATTCAACCTTTGCGCCAAATTCAAACTAATTAACACGTCTTTACTAGCTTCCATCTCATTAAAAGTAGGTATTCTACCTTCAATTAAATATTTCTTTATAAAATCAAAATTATAATCGCCCGAGACACCCTTTAAAACTATACCTTCATTTTCCGATTCCGTTTTTAGAATACCATTTTTAAAAGCAGTTGATTGCATATGCTTTACAAATGGCAATTGTTTAATCAACTTAACAGTGTCGTCGTTTAAATAAATTGGCTCCGGCTCATTACTCGAATTCACGTTAATATTACTAATAACAATATCAGTAGTAAGGCCAGTAATTTTATTTACGATCTCTTTTTTAAAACCAATTACAATACTTATGGTTAAAAGCATTACAGCAACCCCTATAGCAATACCAATTATGCCTATTTTTACAATAGGCTTAGATATGTTACCTTTGTTTAATTCGGGATTTGAAATCCTGTTAGCTATAAATTTTTCGATACTCAAAAAGAATGTACTTGTTTTACAAAAATAACAATTTGATTGGCTTAATTGCGACTTTAATTTTCATATCTGAATTTATATTCTCACAAAATCCAATCAATCAAAAAGAACTTTTTATTAAAGAATACGCAGATGTTACAGTAGGAGCTCAGCAATTTGAAACTTACCTGCCACTCTTAAAAAACAAGCGTGTTGCTATAGTAACTAACGCAAGTGGAGTAATAAATAAAACTAGCATAGTTGATACTCTCATAAAATTAAAAGTTAACGTAAAAAAAATATTTGGTCCAGAACATGGCTTCAGAGGTAATACAGAAGCAGGAGAAAAAGTTATAAATAATATTGATCCAAAAACTAATTTACCGGTTATATCACTTTATGGAGCAAACAAAAAACCTAATAAAGAACAATTAAAAAATATTGACGTTGTAATTTATGATATTCAGGATGTTGGTGTCCGCTTTTACACTTACATTTCTACTATGTGTTACGTAATGGAAGCATGTGCCGAAAATAAAAAAGAACTCATTATTTTAGACAGACCA
>CANFQR010000128.1 GCA_947449125.1 Bacteroidota bacterium
GACCAACCTGCGTACTTGGCAAAACGACAGTTTCTGTAGCAGATGATGAGAAACTGCAACTCAAAGGATTTAAAGTTCCGCTAAAAATAGCAGCACACATGGCAGCCTGTGAAGAGAAAGGTCCCCAAGCTGCAAAATCAATATCTACATTAGCACTGTTTGATAAATTAATATTAATGTTTCCGGGCGTGGCTATATTCAAAAAATACCATGCTGGATTAGGTTGCGAAAATAAACATCCATAATTGGGGCCTACCGGTGCAGTAGAGTTAATAGAGGCAGGAAAAGTAACCCCAGTACTTGTACAAAAAGGCTGAGCCGAACCACAACCAGGTGTAGGCGGCGGCGGCGGAGGTGTTGAAGAACAAGAAACACTCGCTGTCCATCCCGCATAAGTAATAGAACCATCTGAGGTGAAATTAAAAGTTACGCATCCACCTTGAGAAGTTATAATTTGAGGAGGAAGTGTTGTTCCTGAATAAGGGCCTAAAACTGTACTACCATTTGTAATAGTTAACTGATCAAAAAAAGATTCAGTATTAAACATTGTAAAATTTATTGTCAAATACTGACCGGCAGGTGCACAATAAGTGGCATTAAAGGTGGTATTATTTGCATAATTACCATTGCCGCCCGGGTCGGTAATTGTTGTATTACATTGCGAATAACTTGTTTTAGTTAAAACAAAAAACAAAAACGCAATGGTTAAAAATCTTCCCATAACAAAACTATGATAGTTATTTAAATTGAGGCTTTAACGCGCTTCCATCTTTTGATACATCAAATGTTAAATCAGGATAGGTTTCTGTTTTGATGGTAAATGGACTTATTTGTTTGCCATACGTTTCTAAAAGTTCCTGAGCAGAAAACAATTCAATGCTCGCCTTCATATCGCTAAAATATATAATACGACGTTTATCCAACAATCTGTATTTATCTAATTGAGCCCAGCTTGATGCTGCCCTTTCATATAACCTAATCTCAATAGATTTATCTATTGGATGAATAATAAAATGTGTTTTAACACTATTTTGAGAAAAATTGAACTTTACCAAAAAGACAAACACTAAGAGTATTATTTTTTTCATAACTTTTTATTTTATTATAAATGTAATCTTTCTGTTAAAAAAACACAAACAAATTACTCATTAATGCAACCTATTCACTCATTGGGATAAAAAAAAGAAATGTTTGTCGAAAGTCAGTTTTTCTTTTTGTACGCTTTTTTCGTCACTTCCTTTTTATGAAAGACGTGTGCTTGAATTTTCTCCACGGCATTAGTTAATTGCTGCAATGAATTTAATATCTCATTCAAATCTTGTTGAGTAACAAAACCATATTTTTCTTTAGATTCCTTTAATAATGGTGACCCTGAGTTATAATAACTAAAAAAATCATGATTCAACACCTTACTTATTTGCTGAAGTAATTCAGTATCAATCGACTCACGTTTAAAAATATCATAAATTACCTGCCTGTCTCTATTTATCAAAGAAGCAAATTCGGTCCCTCGTAATCTGGATTTTTTCCAAACTTCTTTAATTTTTTTTCCAATATGAATTTTAGGCATGTTAGCAAAAATGTATTTTTTTAATTTTTTATACGATACAATAGTGTATGTTTTTTACATACATATTGTATGTTTTTTGCTATATTTAAAAAATCTAACTACATGCTAAAATTATCATAAAGGCAATTTAAATATCAATAAACAATCTATTAATAAAATTAAAAGCTACGATAAATTAAAATGCAAAACCATAAATATTTTATTAATAAAAATAAAAGCTGTACGTACTATTTTTATTATGAAAAAAATAGTTTTACGTTTTTAAATTTGCATTTTTTAAATTCAATAAAACACAGCTCCAAACAATATGTTATTTACGCTGATGATTGTTTATTAAGCAACAAGTTTTTGAAAAAGCATCATATTACCTTCAAAAAAATAATCAGAAATAAAATAAGCTTGCCTAAAGAATTTCTGAAATAAGTGTAAAGTGATATTTATGATAAAACCAATAAAAATCTTTTAATTTAGTTTAATAATTTTATTACTCTTAAAATTTTAAGTAATTTGATTTATGCTTAACGGACAATTACACGAAGACAACTTATTACGTTATATTACCACACTTGAAGTTTCTACAACTTCTGCCGATATTACATTTTTAGATGAACATCATCGTAAAGTAAGCATCATTCATTTTAAAATAATACCCAAAGAATACTTATACGCACTAATAAAAAATAAACAGCCTGTAAATTTAAAACAAGCTTACATCAAAGATTTTTCGCTTAACGAATACCGAAAATTAAACAACTTACCTGATGAAGAACCTATACCGTTAATTGATTTTACAATTACCAACTGTTTTTTTGATTGCGAATCAGCAACTGATTTCAGTTACGCCGTGTTTGAAGGCGACAACACAATTTTTAATAACTGTGTATTTGGAAATGGCTATACCAATTTTACTTACGCCAATTTTGGCCACGGCAATGTTTCCTTTAAACGCGTAAAATTTGGCAGTGGCGCAACAAATTTTCAATCTGTAAAATTTGGTGACGGTGATATTACATTCGAAGGAACAAACTTTGGTAACGGCAATTTAAGTTTTGCAGATGCCAATTTCAGTAATGGCCATGTACATTTTAAAAACACCATTTTTGGAAATGGCAACATAGATTTTAAATTCGCGAAATTTGCCGAAGGCGATATTTCTTTTGAAAGAGCAGTGTTTGGTGTCGGAAAAAAAGATTTTAAAAAAGTTGAATTTGGTGGGGGTAAAATTGATTTCAGACGCGTTATGTTTAACGACGGAGATGTGTTATTTGAAGGAGTTGAATTTGGAAACGGAAAAGTAAATTTCAGAGGCACTGTTTTTGGAAAAGGTCATATTGGTTTTGAACATGCCGATTTTGCTAATGGAGAAGCCATTTTTGACCACGTTGATTTTGGCTCAGGGCATTTAAGTTTTAACCAAGCAATAGCCGCTCATATTTCGTTTAGAAGCTGCCCCTTTAATAGCTATGTAGATTTAAGATTTAAAGACTGTAAAATTGCCAACCTCAGCAATGCAATTATTAGAGACATCATGGATATTAAACCCGAACGCGACCATGTACACATACGCGAATTAAACTTAACCGATACGCGCATTTTAGGAAGAATTTTTATTAACTGGCGCGAGAATAATGTTTACGGTTTAATTCATGAACAGAAAAAAAGCACATACTTTCAAAAGGCAGAGCAGTTCAGAATTTTAAAAGAAAATTTCAGAGTAAATGGTCAGTATGAAGATGAAGATGCTGCCTACATAGAATTTAAACGCTGCGAAGCAAAAGCCATTTTAAATCAAGAATTACAAAGTTCTTTCAGCGAAAAATTAATGGCTTACCCAAAATATTATTTTCAAAAATATGTATTCGATTTTATTGGAAGATATGCTACTGCACCAACACGTGTTTTGTTTAATACACTAATTACTGTATTTATTTTTGGTTTTATTTATTACTTGTTTACCATTTACTTTAGCTCATTTGGCTCAATAGAAAGTACGTTACCAGGAAATTTAAATCACTTTCAGGAATTCTGGAATAGTATTTACTATAGTGCCATTACATTCTTTACTATCGGATACGGAGACTATTTTCCTCATGGTGCGTTAAAAATAATTGCCGCATTTGAAGGATTCTCGGGTGTATTTTTAATGAGTTATTTTACCGTTGCCTTTGTTAGGAAAATTTTGAGATAGCAAAAATTTTAATTTAAAGCAACAAATAACTACCTTTGGCTCTCAATTTTAAAACCATACATTATGAAAAAATTATTATTCGTTGCTGCTATTGCATCCCTAGTAGCTGTTTCTTGTTCAAAAGATCGTACTTGTACTTGCACAACTTCAGTTTCAGGCAACGGTGCAAGCTCAAGCTCAACCGATGTTATTACACTTGTAGGCAGCACTAAATCACAGGCCAAAGCTAATTGTGTAAGCACTAAACAAACTTATACAACTGGTACTATTGTAACTTCTGATTGTAAACTAAACTAATTTTAATTTAAATTATTTATACATGAAAAAAGTAATATTAATGGCTTTTGCAGCAGGTTTAATAACTACATCTTGTAAAAAAGATAGAGTTTGCTCTTGCAAAAGTGTTGTAGATACCACCAATGGCTCTACAAAAGTAGGTACTGTTGTAACAGATTACGACTATACAATTACTAAATCTACCCGTCGTACGGCTTATAACCATTGCACCCATACTAAATGGACCGAAACCAATGGTAATATTACAATGGTTTACGACTTAAATTGCTCTTTAAAATAAACAAGAGCAAAACTTAAAAAAGAGCGATAAAATTTATCGCTCTTTTTTGTATCCAGTTTCGTTACATAAATTTTACATCACTAAAAAATAAATTCCAAATATTACTTACGCGGTAGTTTTTTGGCGTATTTCTTTTTGGTCTTGGCCTTTGTTGAATCTGCGGGTTTTGAAGTCGGTAATTGCTCCTCAATACGTTCAATAATTTTAGTTAATCTTATAACTGCTTCAGCTAAATCAGCTACTTCAGTTTTAGTAGCATAGCCATAATCCTGCTTAATTTCTTTTGTAAAACTTAAAGTTCCAAGTTCATAATAAGCAAAAAAATCATGATTAAGTACCTTGCTGATGACTTGCAATTGACCGGTATCAATAGTTTCCTTTTCAAACACTTTATATGCACCATTGCGGGTTAAATTAATGCTTTTAGCAAAATCAACAACACTCATAGGCGATTTGTCTAAGACTTCCTTTATCTTCTTACCAATATGAATACTCGCCTTTGCCATTATAACAAAGTTGCTGTTTTCTACTCTATAGTTAATTTTTAGTCAGTTTACAAATTGTTTGCATATTGTATATAATTATTATACATTTGAATTCTAAACAAGTGTGTTTTGTTTGAAAAATGTGGAGTCCAGAAACCATACAAAAAACGGCCTTCCATATCTGGTTAAATATGGGGCGGAAACCGAAAAGCCTTATGAGTAGGTGTTTTTTATATTGAAAAAATGAAAAGTTTAATTAAAGCGTTTTTTTGTGTTTCATTAATATTTTTTAATTGCTCACACATATTGGCGCAAAACAAAAAAGAAGTGTTAAATAATCAAACCATTATTAAGCTTGTTAAATCAAAGGTTGGAGATGATTTAATTATTAATAAAATAAAAAATTCTTCTTGTGATTTCAATATTGGAACAGATGCATTAATTACTCTCAAAGAAAATAATGTGCCTGAAAAAGTTATTAATATAATGGTTGAAAAACAAACAATTACTGATTCTGAAACAGCAAAAGGGAAAGC
>CANFQR010000129.1 GCA_947449125.1 Bacteroidota bacterium
ATTTTACCGATAAACTATTGATTCACATTTTTTTTACCTTTAAGACTTGTGAAATATTTGGTTAGCTATACTTTTATTTTGCTGACATTTTTATTGAAAAGTCAGGATAAAATATATTTAGTTAACGGAGAAACCAAAACAGGAACTCTGACAAAATTAGGAGAGGAATTTATTACAATTAAAACATCAATCATTGACAGTACAGAGATTCATAAATCAAGTATTTTAATTATTGAATTTGAAAACGGTAAGGTTCAAAAAATAAACGCAGCCGAGAAAGATGTTTTAATTAAGATTAGCGAAAGCCCCGAAATTAATTTTAATTTACCTGCTAAAGCCGATGTTTTTTGTAATGATATATCTATAAACACATTGGCCTTTTGCAATGCAGATTTTTCAGCATTTTATGAAAGGTTTGTGTTTCACGAAAAAATAGGATTGGGAGTTATGGGTAGTTATAACTTTAACACAAGAGCAACTGTTTTAAACTCATTTATAGCTTTGCTTAACAACGGCAAAAAAAATTATGATTTAGGCGGCTTTATAAATTTTTACCCTCTTGAATTTGAAAAAAATCATTTTTTACATTTTGGTATTATGTATAAATACATGACTTTTAGTTATAGTAGTATCAAATTAACCAATAATATTGGGGGTAATCAAGGGGCAGCTATTTCTACATACAGCTCAGCAAAAGGATTTCAATCGGCCACCATGTTAACTACTGGCAGTTACTCACGATTTAATAATAATTTTTTTATTAAAACAATTTTTGGCTTGGGTACTTTTAAATTAAAAAATGATTATTTGGAACAATATAATTTACTGTCAAATAATAATAAAAATAATGCGCAAAGTAACACAACTTATATTTTGCCAAAAATGTACATCGGAATTAATTTAGGTTTTAAAATGTAATGAAAAATAAAGTTATTATTATCTTTCTTTTTTCACTTAAATTTTCGGCACAGGATAAACTTTTTTTAAAAAATGAGGCGCTTATAAAAGCCCACGTATACTCCATTTCAAACGAATTTATTTTCATTAAACAAAACGACACTTCACTTATTAACAAGCGTATTCCCAAAACGGATGTTATTTTAATTGAAAAAGAAAACGGCGATATTTTTATCTTTTCAGAAAAATCAAAAAAAATAATTTCCGAAAAAACAGAAAAACGTTTACCAAAACGGAATGTAATTGAAACACAGCCCCTTGGTTTTTTAACAGGTAGAATAAGCTTAGCTTATGAACGATTAAGCAAGAATAATACAATTGGTTTTGTTTTCCCACTATCGTTAAGCTTTGACCCAATAGGGATAATATACAAACCTACAAATGATTCGACCGGACGCAACTCAATTGAACATATAAAAGGATTTAGTTTTATTAGCGGAATTGACATTAATTTTTATATAAATGAAAATAAGTTTACGCAATTTTTTGTAGGGCCTCGAATACGCTACGGCAACGATATGTTCTTGAGAGGTATAGAAGTATTCACTGCTCAAACGCAATTCGGAATAAAACTAAGCGACGAGAGCAATTGGCTTATTCAACATATTTCAGTAGGTTTTGGATTTGTGAGAATTTTTTCTTCGCCTGCAGGAACGTTATTAAGCACAAGACAATTATTTGCTTGGGGAAGCCTAAATTACAAGTTAGGTATAAAGTGGTAATACTCTTTTAGGTTATACCTTTTTTCAAACCCTTTATTGCCCTGCAATCCACCGCAATGAATAATTAAAATTTTTGTATTAGGTAAAGTTTTATTCTTTAACAATAAATCAAAAACAGCATAAAATAATATACACCATTAGTTGGAAAAAATTATCAAAAATAGCCGGTAAAAACATAAAATAGTTGTATTATAAACTGAGGGTGTAGACTAAACCTAAAATATAAATATTCTCTACGTTTGCAACATTAAACTCATTTTGAACAAGGTAATAAAGTGTAAAACTATGCTTATTGTTTAATTCGTAATCTGCGCCTATAATATTTCTAACGCGATGGAATTCGTAATTATATAACATATCGTTGCCTCTCCAAGAACGTATTTGATATCTGAGTTCACATGAAACAAAAGGAGTAATTTTAGTATGTAAATCGTATTTAATATCTGTTTTAAATCGTAAAAACTGTTCGGGTAATTTTCCTTTTGTGCTTGTTAAAAAATCTTGCACCTCAATTTGATATCTCACCCTCTCGGCGAGGATAATATTATTAAATTTCTTTTTTAGTGTTGCATCTAAACTAAGCCTATGCCTGTAGCTAAGAGTATTGTTAAATCTCATTTTTTGAATGGCTCTGTAAGAAGGGCTTAACTTGAAGAACTTATTAATTTTATAATCAATTCCAATATTTGTGTAAAATAAATTAACACGTTGAAAATTTTCGCGCAACCTTAGTTCTTGATCAATAACAACTGAAATTCTTTTATTTATTTTTTTTTGCAGCGTAAAAGTGCTCCACATACCAGCATCATTTTCTACTTGAGCAAAAAACTGCAAACTAAATAATGAAGCCAAACAAATTATAGTGAAAATGTTTTTCAAATTATTTTACAATAACTAAATCATTTAAATTCACTACTTCCTTTCTTTCTTTTATCTCTACTTCAACAAGCGTTTCTTTTGGTACGTTTAAAGAAGGTTTTGTAATATCTTTCCCAATAGCGTAAACTTTGTATTTTCCTTTGCGCAAATAATTAAATGTAAACGTGCCGTCATTGGTGGTTCTTACATTATCACCAACTTCATTATTGTCACCATAAGTAATGTAAACATATTCTCCGGGTAAATAGTATTCGGACAGTAATACTGTAAAAGTAGGATCATAATTTTTAACATAAAGCCGTCCTTTTATTGTGGCAAATCCACCCTCTCCAGGTTGTTTTTTACAACTACTTATTAAGTAAATAAAAAAACAAGCAAAAATTATTTTAGGAAATAGTCTTGATATTGAATACATAGCAATGAAAATTATATCTTAATTCGTTTTTTTAATTGTCAAAATTATATTATTAAACCATTAAATTTGTGTTAAATATATTAATTTATTATAACCGATCAATTAAACTTCCAGCATTCATGAGCATTAACAAACAATATAAAATAGATTTATGAGGTCGTTTTTAATTATTCTATTCATGTGTTTTTGTTTTACTTTAATTTATCCACAAACTTTTACCGAAAGTGCTTTTAATGCTAGTAAATGCGCTGTAGATACAAGTGAAAAGAATGAACTGCTCCAACTATGCAATAATACTTTTGAAAGATTATTAATGGTTTCGCAAAATGACAGTTCTATTTTATTTTACAATGTCTTATGTCAAACCAAAATGGCTTATCTAGCGCTACAGACAAACACATTAAGCGCCATGAATTATTTAAATAATACAAAAACACAACTTAATTATTTGGATTCAAACTTCCGTTTCGGCATAGAAACTAAAATTATCTCATTGTTTCAAAAAATTATTGCTCATAAAGCTAATAGCATAAAAGCTAACAACTTAATAGCTTTTGATAAAGAAATTGAAATTTTTTATTTTAAAAACAAACAAACTGCTCGTGCAAATTTAGTTTATGCATTTTATCTCTATCATTTAAAAAAAACACAAAAAAAAGTAACTGAAAATTTATTAAAAACGTCGCTTGTTTTGTTTGAAAAGGAGGAGTCGTTGAAATTACCTGTTAACTGGGGCAAACATTTGGGGAAAAATTTACTTAACAGTTTAAAACAAATGAATTAGGAGAGTAATTAAACAATTGTAAAGAGTCTAATTTTTTTTAGCTACAAGAAGTATTCAAATTGTGAATATTTTTTTTTATAAAACCTTTAAAATTTTACTTTTTAATTAAATTAATTGTTATTTCAGTGTTATCTTTATAAATGTTAAATAAGTTAAAAATGAAATTATTAATTAACCTATCGGAGAAAATTAGTTCTTCAAAAAAATATTTCAATTATTTGTTATTTCTTTTGTTTGCAAATTTTACTTCTGCTCAAGTTCTTATTAACGAATATTCAACGTCTAACCTGACAAGTTTTACCGATAATTTTGGAAGCACCGAAGATTTTATTGAACTCTTTAATACGTCTGCCACTCCATTCAATTTAACAGGTTATCATTTAAGTGATAAAATTTCAAATCCTGGGAAGTTTACGTTTGGCAATGTAACCATTAATGGTAATAGTTTTTTAAGAATTTGGGCATCTGGCAGAGGAATTAACTCGGGTGCAAATTTGCACGCAAATTTTAATTTAAAGCAATGCAATGGAGATAAAATTTTTTTTACGAATCCTACTTTCACAATTTTAGATTCAGTTACCTTACAACGCACACAGGTAGGTCATTCTCGAGGACGAACTACCAATGGCGCTGCAACATGGAGTTTGTTTATAAACCCAACACCTAACGCGTCTAATAACACAGCTACTCCTTACTTAGGTTATGCTCCAACCCCAACTCTTAGCGTACCGGCTGGTTTTTATTCAGCTGGCCAAAATGTTAGCATTGCGAGTTCAGGTACTGGTGTTACAGTTAGGTGCACTACTAATGGCAGTGAGCCAATCCCAACCTCATTGCTTTATACTGGTCCAATATCTGTTCCAACCACCAGTGTGGTGCGGGCAAGAGCATTTAGTACAAACTCATTGGTGCTTCCAAGTTTTATAGAAAGTAATACATACTTTATCAATGTATCGCATTCGGTAAATGTAATCTCAATTTTTGCTGATAACATTCAAACCTTGATGGCTGGTACTCAAATTGTTCCTCGAACAGGTATTGAATATTTTGATGAGTCTGGTGCTCTTAAAACAGAAGGTTATGGACAGACTAACAAACATGGTAACGACTCTTGGAATTATGCGCAAAGAGGAATCGACTTTATAGCTAGAGATGAATATGGTTATAACGATGCGTTAAAACATAAAATTTTTAATTCAAAAAATAGAAATAAATTTCAACGATTGATAATTAAAGCGGCTGCTAACGATAATTATCCGTTTTCAGGAAATACAAACGCAAACACTTTAGGTGGAGCTCATATTCGGGACCAATACGTACATACAGTTTCACAAAAAGCAAAATTACACATAGATGAGCGTACGTGGGCGCCAGGAATTCTTTATGTAAATGGTCAGTATTGGGGTGTTTACGATTTTAGAGAAAAAGTGGATGATGAAGATTTTACGGAACATTATTTCAACACCAAAAAAGACTCCGTACAATTTTTACAAACATGGGGTGGTACCTGGGCAGCTTATGGCGGACCGCAAGCAATAACTGACTGGAACACATTTAAAAATTATGTAGCTGCTAA
>CANFQR010000130.1 GCA_947449125.1 Bacteroidota bacterium
GTAAGTTTAATGGTGTTGATAATGTGGTAATAAGCAACACAGGCTATACCGGAGCAGGAGGATTTGAGTTATATTTTGATAATGAATACGCCGAAAAAATGTGGACTGATATTTTTGAAGCTGGTCAGGAATTTGACATTAAACCTATTGGTTTAGGCGCTCGCGACACCTTGCGTTTAGAAATGGGTTTTTGTTTATATGGAAATGATATTAACGACAGCACTTCTCCAATTGAAGCAGGCTTAGGATGGATTACAAAATTTACCAAAGAGTTTACAAACAGAAAAAATATAGAGCAGCAAAAATTAAATGGCGTTACCACTAAATTAGTTGGGTTTGAAATGATAGACAGAGGTATTCCTCGCCATGATTATGAAATAGCTGATGCTAATGGAAATATTATTGGAAAAGTTACTTCAGGAACGCAGTCACCAACATTAAATAAAGCAATTGGCATGGGTTATGTAAATACAGAGTTTTCAAAACCGGAGTCGGAGATTTTTATTTTAATCAGAGAAAAAGCAATAAAAGCAAAAGTTTGCAAATTACCTTTCCTTAAGAAATAATATAGCAATCAAAAAAACAGATTAATAAAAAATTAATTATACTTTTGTAACAGAATAACCAAACAACGGGGGATTAGCTCATTTGGCTAGAGCGCTTCGCTGGCAGTGAAGAGGTGATCGGTTCGAATCCGATATTCTCCACAGATTAATAAAAAAGTGCCGCGCAAATGTGCGGCACTTTTGTTTAGTTTAAAGTTTAAAAAGTTTAATGCGGCACATTAAACTGACTTGAAAATCTTTATCAGAATTAATGGCCATGAATTTGTGCCGAAACCAATTGAAAACTTTACCGGTTTATAAAATTTGACTTACTTGTTTTTAAGGTTCTTTAATAAAGGTGTGTTTGAATAGTTACAGTTCAACTTCTATAATTTGAAACCTACTATTGACACATCGTCAATTTGTTCCAGTTCCCCTTTCCAGTCTTCAAACCTTGCATTTAATTCGGTTTTTTGTTCTTTCATATGCAAGAGAGAAATTTCATTGAGTGTTTGAAACAATCGTTTTTTCATATATTTCTTAGAGTTTTCTCCCCCAAACTGATCGTAGTAGCCATCAGTACATAAATACAAAGTTGCACCTTTTTCAAGGTTAATTTCGTAATTTGTAAATGATTCATTTCGCCTTCCTTTACCCACATTCATTCTGTCGTAAGGTAATTTTTCGAATGAGCCATCTCTGTATATAATTGGACTGTTGTTGGCGCCAGCATACGTTATTCTTAAATCATCTTTCTTTACAGATAATTTAATGATGACACCATCCATACCATCGTTTATTCCGTAGTTTGACATCATTGATAAAAGACGTGAGCGCACGTGATTAAATATTTCGTTCGGCTCAGAAATACCTCGTTCAATAACCGCCTCATTTAAAAACGAAATATTTAGCAAACTCATAAAAGCCCCCGGCACACCGTGGCCGGTGCTATCGCATAAGGCAAAATAAAAAAAGTCGTTTTTAACTGTAGCCCAGTAAAAGTCACCGCTTACATTGCTTTTAGGTTTAAACAAAACAAAATAATCTTGTAAATTTTGCTGTATTAAATCTTTGCTACCTAGTAAAGCCTCTTGTATGTGTTTGGCATAATTAATACTATCCAAAAGTTCTTTATTTTTTTTCGCAACTTTTAAACGAGATGATTTCACCTGTCGGTTTTTTATTAATACTAAATCTATATATGAGTCGTTTTCATAATTAATTACAATTGAAAACGCAAGCGTGTAAGCAATACTAAAAAACAAGTTCGCGTGGTAAATAGGGGTGTAATCTTTCAAAGGATACCACGGCTCAATATATTCAGCAGTCATAATACCTAAAAACGAAACAAGGCACATGAAAATTGTTAAACCAATTAATTGTTTTGTTTTATAAAAAGCGGCAAATATGAAAATAAAAAACGGAAAAAGTAAAAACAAAAAGCCAGCTTTAGGCCCACAATATAAAGTACAAAAAACGATATTTAATGCGGCAGGAATAAAAAAAAAGTACTTGCTAAAATTGTATTGTTTTTTGCCATTAAGATAAGGGGTCAGAAACAAAGAAATAGTGGTTAAAAAAAGGACTAGTATATAAGGTTTGGAATAATTACCCTCTGCAGAAAGATAAATTAAAAAAATTGGACAGCAAAAGCCTATCAGCGATAATCTATTAGAATTCTTTACGACAAATTTTTCATAAAAACTCATTCTTCTAGTTACGCCAGAATTAACAGCCTTACTAATTATTTTATTAATTTCCATATTTTTTTAAGACATTTTGATGTGGTAATTTTAGCAAAGTTATTTAAATATTAAAAATTTTATCACAAAATAATCGATAAAACATTAAAGATCAGTTAAATAGCGTTTATTAAAAAAATTAAATTACGCGTTTATTAATGTAATAAAAGGTTCAATACTCAATTCAATTTTGTACATTGTGTGATTACACTTTAAAATCGCCATAATCTAGGTGGCCGGTTACTAAAAAACGATTATGAACTTTACAAAAACGCTCGCTAACTTCAATATTAATTCTTTAAATGAAATGCAGTTGGCAAGCATAAAAGCTATTTCAAATTTAAATGATGTTGTATTAATCTCACCAACAGGTTCCGGAAAAACGTTGGCTTATCTTTTGCCGTTACTTGCTAGTTTAGAAAAAGATAATACTGAGGTACAAGCACTTTTACTGGTCCCAACTCGTGAATTAGCTATACAAATTGAGCAGGTATTTAAAAAAATGAATACTGGTTATAAAGTAAATACCTGTTATGGCGGGCATGATGCAAAAACAGAAAAAAATAATTTACAATCTCCTCCCGCTTTATTGATAGGTACTCCCGGTAGAATAAATGATCATCTTACTAAAAATAATTTTCGTACTAACAACATAAAAACGTTACTACTAGATGAGTTCGATAAATCATTGGAAGCAGGATTTCAGGAAGAAATGGAATCCATCATAAAAAAATGTTCAGCTCTTAAACAGCGGATTTTAATTTCCGCAACAAATCTTGAAGAAATTCCACAATTTGTAGGACTTCGAAATCAGCAAGAACTAAATTTCTCGGATTACACCTCTCAGTCAAAAACAACGTTAACAATAAAGTATGTTAGAGTTATTGGAGATGATAAACTTGAAAGTTTAATGTTATTGATAGGAAAGCTTAGTAATAAATCTACCGTTGTTTTTTGTAATCACCGGGAGGCAGTTAACCGAATTAGTGAACAATTAGCAAGGTATAAAATAGGACATGGTATATATCATGGCGGATTGGAGCAAATGGAGAGAGAAAAAACAATTATAAAACTTCGAAATGGAAGTATACACTTATTAATTGCTACCGATCTTGCAGCCAGAGGCATTGATATACCAGAAATTGAATCGGTAGTTCATTATCAGTTGCCTGATACAGAAGATACAATGACACATAGAAATGGTAGAACAGCAAGAATGCATGCAACCGGAACGGTTTATTTTTTATTGGATAAGGAAGATACCTTGCCCGGTTTTATAAATTGTGCTCCGGAAGAAGAAGAACTTCCAAAAAAATTCAATTTACCAAAACCAACCCCTTGGAAAACGCTTTACATTGCTGCCGGAAAAAAAGATAAAATAAATAAAATTGATATTGTTGGCGCACTTTTAAACAATTCAAATTTGCAGAAAGACGAATTGGGAAGAATTGATGTGTTGGATTATTCGGCGTATGTTGCCGTAAAAAGCCAAAAAATAGAAGGCGCCTTAAACGCAATTAAAGAACTGAAAATAAAAAATAAAAAAATAAAAATTCAATTGGCAACTTAATAGTTTTATGGTTGCGGGCCAATTAAATTATTTTTTATATCAATGAAAAATGCAAGAACAATAATTTTAATTAACACCGCTTTCTTTCTATTGGTGCTTGTATTATTGGCTTACATTGTTTTAAGAGCCGCCTGCGTTGACATGACGCACGACGAAGCTTACTCTTTTTATAACGCTAAGATTTTTTGGTGGGTAGAAACCTTGTGCACAGGCAATACACACTGGTTTAATTTTATAGCTATTAAAACTTGCATTTTTTTTGGTGTAGAAAAAACTTTTTATTTAAGAGGCTTCAGCTTGTTGTGCTCTTTTCTGTTTTTGTTACTAGTGTGGGTTTTTATAAAAAAAATGGAAAACCCGTTTTTAAAAATTTTTGTAGCTGCCTTTTTATTGTTAAACCCGTTTTTAGTTGATTATCTTGCCTTGGCCAGAGGTTATTCTGCCGGTATAATGTTTGAATGTGCCAGCTTGTTTTATGCCTACTTATATTTAAATAACAAGAATATTAAAGCAGCAACGGCTTCCCTTTTTTTGGCTGGTTTAAGTGCAATAGCCAATTTTAATTTTTTTTATTTTTTTACAGCTTATGCTTTGCTACATTTTTATATCTTATATTTTAAAAACAGACAAGGAGTTTTAAAAAACAAATTAGTTTACATTGAAATTATTTTTACCGGAATAATAGTTTGTGTAGTATTAAAAGCCCTTAGTTTTATTACAAATTGTTCAAACGACATTGGTAATTACGGTGGAACAAATTTTATTTCCTCGGTGTTTTCTGGGTTTATAGATAGTTTGTTATATAAACAGGTCAGATTAAATTTTAAAACCCTTTACATTATTGCCGTTTTATTTTTTATTTTGGCTTTATTGGCGCTTATTATCGGAGTTTTTAGGCGAAAAAAGCACAACAACCAGCTTTACTTTTTTGCGGCTATTTTATTGGCAATAATGTTTGTTTTAGCAATCATAAACAAGTGGTGCTTTGGTGTGCTTTACCCCACCTACAGAACCACTTTTATGTTTTATCCATTAATAACGTTGGTGCTAGTTGGCTTTTTTGCCAATTTAAAAGTAATTAAAATTAAAAACGGGTTGCTTTTAATGATGAGCTTGGGGCTTATTATTAATTTTTTAGGTAGCATTAATGTTAAATCAACTTTTGATTATGCAGAGCAAGCCGATGCTAAAAGAGCATTTTGTTATGCGGATAGTTTAGGTGCTAAACACGTTGGTATATCTCCTGAATTATACGGTGTTTTTAGAAATTATTACCAACAAACAAACCGCTTTAAATTTTCTTTTAATGGATACAGTTTACATTCAAAAAATATGCAAAAAAGCGATTCAATTAATTTAAAATTAAAAGCTTTAGATTACTTGATACTTTTTCCGCCGTATAATTTTAATTTTTATATGGCACAGGCCATTAACTTAAAATCCATAAAGTACTATCAAAC
>CANFQR010000131.1 GCA_947449125.1 Bacteroidota bacterium
ACTGATTACGATTGTTTAATTAATACAGCTTTAACTAAAGATTATATTTCTGAAAAGGATATTAAAAGTCTTAATCAATGGCGCTTAAATCCTCATTCTTGGCAAAATAATTGATAAAAATAATTTAAACTTGGCTGTCTTTACAATAGTTAGTAATACTAATAAAACGCATTCGACTCTTGAAAATCTATTTGTTTTTCTAAGCGATTTTAAAAATTTTGCCTCAGTTTTACCTGAAGATAAAATTGAGAATTTTACATATACGTCTTCCGAATGTTCCTTTAACATTAAAGGAATAACTCCAATGACAATTAAAAAGACTGATTCTAAAACTTATGAATTTATATTATTTTCAAGCGAAGGTTTAGCAAAATTCAATTTTAGTTTAAAAGTTTTTTTCATCGGTAATTCCTCCGAAAATGGCGAGTGTAAGGTTGAATTGTTGGGGGATTTAAATCCGTTTATTAGGGTAATGGCCGAAAAACAATTAACCGCCTTAACCAACACAATGTCTTTAAGATTATCTGAATTAATTTTAGATTAAACAATTATGAAAATAAACGCTGCAATTCAGTTGTTACCTTTAATTACGACTGAAGAAAAGTATTTAATTATTGATAAGGCAATAGAATTAATTAATAAGAGTGGTTTAATTTATAAAGTTTGTCCATTTGAAACGGTTGTTGAAGGAGAATCTGACAGGGTTTATGCTTTAATTCAAAAAATTCAATCAGAAATTCTTAAAAATGGCTGTGATGAATTGATTTTAAACATTAAAATACATGCCGCAAATAAAGACTTGCATTTTCAAGAAAAGTTGCAAAAATATCAATAGCCTGCTTTTTCAGCACTATAGGCATTAAATGTACCAAGAGCTTTCGCCAATAAACTATTTTTTTTGTTTACACAATATACCTCACAGCTTATAATCAATATTCTATTTCCTTTTTGTTCAACTTTTGCTTTGGCAACTAGTTTATCATTTAAGTGTGCAGGCGATAAAAAATTAATTTTGTATTCGATGGTGCTTACCACTTTATTTTCTTTATAAACGCAAGACAAGCCTGCAACACCTAGTGCGCCATCTACTAAACTTGAAATTACCCCGCCGTGGGCAGCATGAGGTGTAGCTAAGTGATTTTGAGAAATAGTTAAATAATAATTAACGTTGCCCTCAGAAACAATTTCAAAATCCATCCCAATTAATTTTCCAAATAAATTGTTTTCTATATATTTTTCGAGTAATACGTTTGTTTGATTATCCATTCAAAATACCTTTAGTTTTGTAATTGATTTGCCAATTCATTAAAGTCAATTCCATCAAAATTCCCACTACTCATCATAAGTAAAACGCTATTATTCATTTTTTTAGACGTTAAATAATTAACCACATCTTTACTTTTTGTAAACACTTTAAGATCATTTCTGTTAAATGCTTTTAAAACTTGTTCTTCAGTAATTTCTTTTAGTTTTTTATGTGAAATGGTATGAGGATTAAAATATACAATAGCTTCGTCGGCTAAATTCATTGAACCATTGTATTCATTTAAAAAGTCTTCATTTAAGCTGCTAAATGTATGTAACTCCATACAGGCAATAATATGTCTGTTTTTAAATTGTTGCTTTACTGCATCTGTAGTAGCTTTTAATTTAGATGGGGAATGAGCAAAATCTTTATAAAAATTAAAACTAGTATTTTTATGAACTAGTTCTAGTCGCTTTGCTGCGCCTTTAAAAGACTTAATGGCCTCATAAAATTGTTCGTCACTTATTCCTATAGTGTTACAAACTTGTTTGGCTCCATTTAAGTTCATTAAATTATGATTTCCAAAAATTTGTAATGGGATTTTATTATTGTTTGTTAGTAGGCATGTGGTGCCTTCTATAATCTCATTTTCAGGAACTGTATAAGCTATTGTTGTAATAGATTCATTTGTAGTTTTTTGACATATCTCATTCAATACTTTGTCTTCCTTACAATAGATTAATGAGCCTTTTGGTTCTATTAAATTAATAAACGTTGTAAATTGTTCAACGTAATTAGCAAATGTTGGAAATACATTTATATGATCCCATGCAATGCCGCTTAAAATAGCAATGTTCGGTTTATACAAATGAAATTTTGGTCGGCGGTCAATAGGTGAAGCTAAGTATTCATCCCCTTCA
Organism: Bacteroidota bacterium; assembly: GCA_947449125.1. Lineage (GTDB taxonomy): Bacteria > Bacteroidota > Bacteroidia > B-17B0 > Aurantibacillaceae > Aurantibacillus. The sequence goes on from CANFQR010000131.1 coordinate 2,167, forward strand.
ATAACAGCATATTTAGAAGAATTGGTTAAATTAACCATTGTGTTAAATCCTTCCAATTGAGCGCCAACTAAAAAATCAGTTTCAATTTTGTGACAATGCATTACATGTAGTATCATTGCTGTAATTGTTGTTTTTCCATGACTTCCGCCAACTACAATTCTTGTTTTGTTTTTTGTTGCTTCATAAATATATTCCGGGTAAGAATATATTTTCAACCCTAATTCTTTTGCGCGGATTAATTCAGGATTATCTGCCCTTGCGTGCATTCCAAGAATCACAGCATTAATATCTGCAGTAAGTTTTTCCGGAAACCAGCCAATTTCAGTTGGTAAAATCCCTGCATTAGCAAGTCGGCTTTTACTTGGCTCATTAATTTCGTCATCGCTTCCTGTAACTTTAAATCCTTTTTCATGAAGAGCTAATGCCATATTATGCATTGCGCTTCCTCCAATTGCAATTAGGTGTACTTTTTCCATAGCATAAAGATTAGTTTTTGTTACCTGTGATTTTGTGTTAAACAAAATATATTATGCACACAAAATTGTTTATCTTTCCATCCTATTTTAAACGAAATTTTATGCAGAAAAAAATTGTAAAAGTTGGTAATATTGATTGTGGTTCAAAAGAATTGTTTTTAATTTCTGGCCCTTGTGTTATTGAGGACGAAAGTATAATGATGAAGACTGCAGAGAAGTTAAAAGAAGTAGGAGAAAAATTAAACATTAAAATAATTTATAAATCAAGTTTTTTAAAAGATAATCGTAGCAGTTTAAATTATTACGATGGACCGGGTTTAGAAAAAGGAATGAAGATTTTATCTAAGGTAAAAGAACAATTTGGTTTTCCTTTATTAACTGATATTCATGAAAGTTATCAAGCAGAAATAGCCGGCGAAGTGTGTGATGTGTTACAAATTCCTGCGTATTTGTGTATGCAAAGTTCGTTGTTGGTTGCGGCGGCTAAAACGGGTAAAGTTGTTAATATTAAACATGGACAGTTTTTAGCTCCAGATAATATGAAACATCCTTTACAAAAATGCATTGATGCCGGAAATGACAATGTTATTTTAACCGAGCGTGGGTATGTGTTTGGATATAATGATTTAATTGTAGATCCAAGAAGCTTTTTTCACATGAATAATTTAGGTTACCCTGTAGTATTTGATGTAACACATTGTGTGCGTAAATATGGTATTCCTAGTGCCGATGCAAAAGGTGGAGCCAGAGAATTTTTGCCGGTTTTGAGCAGGGCAGGAGTTGCCAGCGGAATAGATGGTATGTTTATTGAAACGCATCCTGAACCTTCAAAAGCATTGTGTGATGCAGCTTCTCAGTTATGTGTTTATGATTTGGAAGAATTTTTAAAACCAATAATTGAAATACACAACGTTGTCAAAAAATATGTATAGTCTAAACTTGAACTAAATTATTTTATTTCTCTTAACCAGGTAAGTATAAAGTATATTATCAAATCCTTTATTAATATCTGCTTCAATAAAGTCAATTTTATATTGTCCGCATTTTAGTTTTAACAAATCTTGAAATTTACTGATAGATTGCTGGTATTGTTCTTTAATTTGAATAGGATTAAGTTTAATTTCTTCACCACTTTCTAAATCAATAAAATGGTAGGGTTTATTTTCAAATTCAAAATTCAGTTCTTTGGACTTGTCAACAACGTGAAATAAAATAACCTCATGTTTTTTATATTTTAAATGTTGTAGGGCAGAAAATAATTCTTCATTTTCAGAATCGTTTTCAAACATATCGCTAAAAATAATTACTAACGAGCGTTGATGAATTATTTCTGCTATTTGATTTAACGTTTTTGCCGCCGAAGTAGATTTATTTTCAAAGTTTTTATCAAGTAATTCCTCAAGAGTATTGTAAATTAATTTTTGTTGTAGTGGACTGCCTTTTGGAGAAATATGATTAATAATCTTATCATCAAATAATGTTAATCCAAATGCATCTCTTTGCTGTTTAAGCAATTCACAAAGGGCAGCTGCAGAATAAATACTAAAGTTTAATTTGTTGTTTTCTGTGTCTTTTGGAAATTGCATACTTGTTGAAACATCAATTACAATTTGACATCTTAAGTTGGTTTCTTCTTCGTATCGCTTTACAAATAATTTACCCGAACGTGCAAATAATTTCCAATCTATGTGTTTTGTGCTCTCTCCAGTGTTGTATAATCGGTGCTCTGCAAATTCTACTGAAAAACCATGAAATGGACTTTTATGAAGTCCCGTTATAAAACCCTCAACCACTTTTTTTGCAAAAAGTTCTAATTTCTTAAACGGTTCTATTTTAAATCGGTTTATTGGCATATCTATCTCGTAAAATTAACCTCAAATTTTTATTATTAATCATAAATTTCTGATTATTTTGCTAATCAGTATTAATAAATAAACTAATGAGTGAATTTAAATTGGTTTTAAGGAGCTATAAAATAACAATTAAAGGAAAGGTTCAGGGTGTGGCATATCGTTTTAATGCACAGGCTATGGCTCACAAACTTAATTTAACAGGTTATGTTAAAAATCAGTTTTCAGGTAATGTATTTGCTCATGTAGAGGGTAAAGAAGAGGATATAAATAAATTTATAGACTGGTGTTATTTAGGTTCGAGGCTCGCAAAAGTTACCGAGGTAGATGCCGAAGAAACTGATTTTGTTGGATTTCAAAATTTTGAAATAAAAAAATAATTATTGTTTTTAATATTTTTAAGAAATGGCTGTAACGTCTCTGTCATTTATTATGTAAATTTACCTCTTATGCAAAAAATCAGATTTAGTTTATTTTTTTCAATTATATTTTTTTCGGTATTTGGACAAAAGCAGGTTATTGATAAGGTTATTGGTGTTGTAGGCAAGTACCCGATTTTATTATCTGATTTGCAAAATGCTATGCTCGAAAGAGAAAAACAAGAATCAGGCATCAGTAAATGTAAAGCATTTGAAATGTTGGTGTTTCAGAAATTATTGGTTGCACAAGCGGATAGAGATAGTGTAACCGTAACTGATGCCGAAGTTGACAGAGAATTAGACCAAAGAATGTCTTATTATATACAGCAGTTTGGTAGCGAGGAAAAATTAGAAG
>CANFQR010000132.1 GCA_947449125.1 Bacteroidota bacterium
AATCTATCGTGTATTCAAATTTTAAATTAGCTCGGTGGTTTTGATTTGTATTTTGATCTTGGTTTAATTGGTTATAAACTAAATTGTTGGAGGTAAAATAATTTCTTACAATTTCGGAGGTGTTTTTGTTACTACTGTAATTAAAAAAATAACTTCCAGATACAGCAATTTTTTTTCCCCAGGCATCTGTATAATTAATCCCGGCAGATTGGGTGGTTGTATTACCATTTTGTGGACTTGTTAATAAGCTTGATTCCCCAGATGAGCCTCCTTGTCTTCCGCTACCGCTGCCTGATTGGCCTCCGCCACGGCTTGAGCTCTGACCTGTATTATTTAATGCGCCTGTTATGTCAGCCACGCTAAAATTTTGCTGATTAATGTTATTTGTTAATAGTAATAATGAAACACGTTGTTTGTTTTTGAAGCTGTTAAAGCTTGCTCCTCCGTTATACCTTTCGTTATCGCCATAGCCGCCGTATATTTTTCCGAAGTAGCCAATATTTTTACCTTTTTTGGTTACCAAATTCATGGTTTTTTGTTGATTGCCATCGTTAAAACCGGTAAAAGCAGATTGGTCGGTCATTTTATCAAATACTTCAACACGGTCAAAAATATCAGAAGGTAAATTTTTTAATGTGGCATTTGGGTCTTCTCCAAAAAAAGGTTTACCATCAACCAAAACTTTTTGAACATTTTCACCATTAACTTTAACACCTGAATTATCTGAAGTCACGCCCGGCATTTTTTTAATTAAATCTTCAGCTGTGGCATCTGGGTTAGTTTTAAAACTATCGGCATTAAAGTGTGTAGTGTCGCCTTTTTGTTCGCCTCTAAGTTGTGTAGTTTTTACTTCTATTTCTTCAAGATTTTTCGCATTCTCTTTTAAAATTATTTTTTCGAGGAAGATATCCTTATTGCTAGTTTCAATTTTTTTAAACGTAAGGGCATACCCGAGATATGAAAATTTTAAAATGTATTTTTGATTGGTTTGAAGTGCGATTAAAAAATTACCTTTTGCATCGGATGATGCGCTGGTTAAAAAAACAGAATCTTGGGAATTGACTTTAATAATTACACCTGGTAGGGGATTGCCTTCTTTGTCAATTAATATGCCTGAAACATTTATTTGAGAGTAGCTTCTGAATAAAAAAATAAAAAACAAAAATGTAATTAGGTGTATGTTTATTTTAAAATTCATAAAGGCTTTTTTACGTTTTAAAGTATGGTTATTTTTTTTGCTATGCACCCTGTATTGGTAGTTATTTTAATAAAATAAATTCCGGAACTTAATTCGGAAGTTGAAAATATATTTTGACTACAAGTTAAAATTTTATCGCCTGAAAAATTAAACAGCGTTATATTTTTTATAGTTTCAGATGAAATAATGTAAATGTTATCTCCTTTATTTGTTGGATTTGGAAAAAGTTGGATGCTTTGTTCGAGTTTGTTTTCGGCTAAACTTAGGTTGAGGTTTTGATGTATTACTCCAATGGCATCAAGGTCAAATCCCCCATTGGGGAATGGTGTGGGCCAGGGGTCGTTAATCATATTGTTATGGCTGTCTCTTGCAGCATACAATCTATTTACAGAACCAATCACGTCAATAATTTTTACATGAGTTACAGCATTAATGTTAACAAGAGTATTTGTTGCCAGCTCTTGCAAGTCAAATGGAGTGCCGTAAATACCTCTGTATTTACCTGCCAGATTATTTATTTTTGTTGCATCAGTATATCCAAATGTATCTGTTTGTTGGAGTGTATCGGTTAAAGAATGCGATGGAAAACGAACAAAATTTAAACCGTCGCTGCTAACTTCAACAAAAGCCAGTTCTAAAAAAGAATCGTCGAAACTATTTTCAAAAACGGCAAAGTCAAAACCTGTTTCATTTTTTATTGGAAATTGAAAGGTGCAAATAGCATTGCCACCATCGCCTAAGCTAGCAACACCATTTAATCCGGCATGCCCTAAAACCATTGAGCTGTCGCCTGCATTTACCAAACCTAGTGCTGTGTTTGAAACATCCTGATATCCTCTGTTAATTTTACAATCCCTTACCCAATTTATAAAAACCGAACTGTCTTTGTGAATGGCTGTTGAACCAATTTGTCCGGCTGGTGGGGGATATGTTTGGGCTAAAAAAAAATTAAAATTAAAAATGAGCAATGCCGTTATTTTTATGTAGTCGTAAATACGCATAGTCATTTAAAATAGATTATAGTTTTTTTGAGTAAACGAAAAATTATGTTCAAGCTATTATAAGCTTTTGATAAAATCAAAAAATAGTCTAACGCCATAACCAGTTCCACCTTTTCCGCGATAACTGTCTTTTCCAGTTAAAAAAGCGGGACCTGCAATGTCTAAATGGTAGTATGGATAATCAGTAAATTTGGCCAAAAATTTCCCAGCGGTAATAGCTCCTCCGTAAGGACCTCCAATATTTTTTTGATCGGCAATATCGCTTTTCATTAATTCATCGTAATCATCCCAAAAAGGAAATTCGGCAATTCGTTCGTGTACGTTAAATCCGCTATTGAGTAATTTTTCTTTTTGAGTAGGTTTAGCATTACCCATCCCAACAATACCAAATGAGCCAATGGCAGCTGCTGCGGCACCTGTAAGAGTAGCAATATCTATAGTTAACTCTGGATTATAACGTTTGGCGTAATGCAACGCATCTGCAAGTATCATTCTTCCTTCGGCATCGGAGTTTAGCATTTCAACCGTTGAACCGTCCATCATGGTAATAATATCTCCTGGAGCAAATGCATTAAAGCCCGGTCTGTTATCAGTTGCTGGAACTAAGGCTACAACGTGAATATTTAATTTTGCTTTTGCAATAGCATACATGGCGCAACCAACAGCGGCAGCTCCGGCCATATCGCATTTCATTAAATCCATACTGTTAGGCGTTGGTTTTAAACTTAGACCTCCGGTATCATAAACAACACCCTTTCCTACTAATACAATTGGTTTTTTGTTTTTAGCATTTTTAGGTTTGTATTCCATAATGCTAAATGTAGGTTCATCAACACTACCAGCATTTACAGCTAATAAACCTCCCATTTTTAATTTAGAGATTTTTGCTTTGTTTAATACTTCAACTTTAAAACCTGCTTGTTTACCCATGGTTTTGAAAGCATCGGCAAGTTTGCTAGCGTTTAAAATATTTACAGGTTCGTTTACTAAATCGCGTGCTTTGCAGGTTGCTTCAGTAACAATGTTTAATTGGTCTATTTCGGTTTGTTTGATAGTTAAACTTACTACAGTAATGTTTTTTAAAGTATGAAGTTGTTTTTTTGAATTTGTTACGTGATGTTTAAATTGATAATTAGCCAAAGCCATGCCCTCTGCAGCCGCTAATGATAGGTCGTGTAAATTGCTTTGATTATATATAACCACTTCTTTTTCATGAAGTGAATTTATGGCGTCAGTAACCGATGCAGCATGTTTCCGAATTTTTTCTTTCAAAGGATTTAATTCTTCTTTTTGGTTAACTATAACTATAGAAATATACCTGCCAAGGTGATTAAGTGATAAAGTTTTGGTGTTTTCTTTTTTTAATTCGTTAGTAATATATGCGCTTAATTCACTTGGTAATGAAAGTTCTTTTTCATTACTGAATTTATCGGTAACAATTAATAAATTAGAATTAGTGCTTAATTTATTTTTTAAACTTATGTGCGTCATGAGATTGTAGTTTTTTACGAATTTACAAATTCAAATATTTAATACAAAGATGCTTATTTAATATGATTAAATACATTAAATTTGAGCTATCAAACAATTGTGAATGAATTTTCTGCTTGTTTTTATTGGTGGTGGTATTGGCTGTTTAATCCGTTATGTAATTGGTTTAGTTTTTTTGCGAATTAGCACTTCTTTGCCACTGGCAACTTTTATTTCGAATTTAGCAGCATGTGTTATTTTTGCATTAACAACATGGTTTATTAGCAGCAAGTATTTGTTAAGTGAAAACAATTCTGTTTTTGGAATAAATTTAAAATTGCTCATATTGACTGGATTTTGTGGCGGTTTAAGTACATTTTCAACATTTGGTTACGAAACTTTTTTATTATTTAAGCAAGGTATGTTTTTTGTTGCCTTTTTAAATATAGTATTTACCACATCGGTATGTTTAGTTGTATTTTATTTGTTTAATAAATAACCGCTTAAAAAGTATGCTATGGATTTAAATAAGCGTAAGGATATAGTTTTTATAGTTTTAGCAGGATTTTTTATTACAAATGCTATTGTTGCAGAGTTGATAGGTGGCAAGCTGATACAATTTTTTGGTTTATTTACACAGAGCATTGGTATTATTTTATGGCCGGTTGTTTTTATTTTAACTGATTTAATAAATGAGCATTATGGAAAGCAAGGTGTAAAAAAATTAACATATATCACAATTGGTTTAATTGCCTACACGTTTATTTTAATTTCTATTGGTTTAAATATTAAAGCTGTTGACTTTAGCCCGGTTAACGACGAAAATTTTAGGATTGTTTTTGGCCAAAGTCAATGGATTATAGTTGGAAGTATAGTTGCTTTTTTATGTTCGCAGCTGGTAGATGTTTATGTTTTTTGGATTTTTAGGAATAGAACCGGTGGTAAAATGATATGGTTAAGAGCAACTGGCAGTACTGTGGTTAGCCAATTAGTTGATACATTCGTAGTGCAATATGTGGCTTTTGTTTTACCAGGTAAATGGACAATGGATGAATTTATTCATAATGCGAGTTGGGGGTATTCTTTTAAATTAATAATTGCTGTTTGCTTAATACCTTTTATTTATTTGGGGCATTCGGTTATTAATAAATTTTTGAAACCGACAACTAATCAAGTTAATAATACTTTAACTTAGAGATTTGCGTGATAACACTAACTCTTTTAACGATAATATTAATTTTTTCTATCTATTGTTTAAACGATAGAATAGCCATGGTTAATTATTTATTTCATCCATATTCTATTTATCATAAAAATGAACATTATAGGTTTTTGACGCATGCTTTTATTCATGGCGACTTAATGCATCTTATTTTTAATTGTTTGGCGCTCTATAGTTTTGGATTGGCTTTAGAGGATGGTTTTTTCCCTATTATGTTTGGCGAAAAATTAGGTAAAGTATATTATTTGGTATTGTTTACTGGTGGAATTTATGCAGCTTCTTTTACTGAGTATTTTAGAAATAGAAATAATAAAAGTTATTCTTCGCTAGGGGCAAGTGGTGCA
>CANFQR010000133.1 GCA_947449125.1 Bacteroidota bacterium
ACACCTATAAATTATCACCAGCCGGTTTAATTGAAAAAATTAGTTACGACGTAGACGATACCTGGGATAAAACAGAATTACCAAACACAAAAGATAAAATTGTTTTTGAGCCAGGTGGTACAAATTTTGAAGAAGGTAAGAACTTCTCCATAAATACACACAGTATGTTTGGATTTATAAAAGGACAGTTAAATAAAAATTTTGTTCTTGAGTTTGAAAAACCAAAAGGATTTTATCCCGCTACAGGATTATATGACATCAAATTTGGAGATACCAAAGACATTATTACCGTTTTTGATTATCACGATTTGGTAGATGCTCCCATCATGTATGCTTTACCAGATACCACTACCATAAATGTAGCAAACACTAAAGTGTTAGTTGCTGCTTATTCGCCTAATAAAAAAATAACATCGCGTTTTATTGCTAATACATTAACAGAATTACTCAATGCACAAAAAGATTATTTAGGCGGAAATTTACCTGTAAATAAATATGCATTTTTATTTTATTTTAGTGACAGGCCAACCATGTCCGGCTCTTATGGCGCGCTTGAGCATTCATATTCTTCTTTTTATGTATTGTCTGAATATGACAGTACTTTTTTGCAGCAAGATATCAGAGACGTGGCAGCACATGAATTTTTTCATATCGTAACGCCACTATCAATTCACGCTAAAGAAATTGGTGATTTTGATTTTTCAAACCCTAAAATGAGCGAACACCTTTGGTTGTATGAAGGCATGACAGAATACGCTGCTCATCATGCGCAAACAAAAGCAGGTATTATAGATGTAGATAAGTTACTTAACATTATGATGCAGAAATACGAAAATAGTCTTTCAAGTTATAACGATACCATGAGTTTTACCTATATGAGCAAGCATGTTCTGGAAGATAAAATCCATAAACAATATGGTAACGTATACGAAAAGGGTGCTTTAATAGGTATGTGTCTCGACATTTTATTGCGTCATTATAGCGATGGTTCTTATGGAACACAAGATTTAATGAAAGACCTAGCCACCAAATATGGCAAAACAAAATCTTTTAATGATGAAGACCTTTTTAATGATATTGAAAAATTTACTTTCCCTGAGATAGGCGCATTTCTTAGAACACACGTATCAGGTACAAAACCATTGCCAATGAGGGAAGTGTTAGATAAAATAGGTTTAGATTTTGCAGAAGAATCTATTACTTACGAATTTTCTTTGGGTAATACTGATTTAGATTTTAATGAAAAAACAAACAGATTATTTATTGCAGACATCAGCAATATGGATGAATTTGGAAAGGATTTAGGATTTAAACGTGGCGACGAAATTGCCAAATTAAATGGAAGGGAATTAAAAGTAGATTCGATAAGAGAAATTGTTACAGATTATTATAGCAATTTAAAAGAAGGCGAAAAAGTAAGTATTGATATATTAAGACCAAAACGAAAATCAGGAAAGTATAAAACAAAAACATTAACCGCGTTGGCAAGAAAAATTAAAACAGTGAGAAGAAATCAAATTAATTTAAAATCAAACGTTACAGAAAAACAAAAGCAAACGGTTAAAGCCTGGGTGGGCTTGTAATTAAATTTTAACTTAACAACATTTCTAAATGAAAATTATAAAAAAAGTAAACTTCGTTTTTTTTCTGTTTTTTTCTACTGCTTTTATGGCGCAATTGCCTTATGGGCAATATACTAGTAGTAATAAAAAAGCTATTAAACAGCTTGAAGAAGCAAAAAAAGCATTTGAGTATAATAAAGATGATATAGCAGAAAAATGTTTTAAAAAAGCGCTTGATGAAGATAAAAATTTTGTTGAGGCCGCTCTAGGTTTAGCTAATTTATGTCAGGTTACAAATAAACACAGCGAGGCAATAAACTATTACAAACGTGCCTTAGAAATTAATCCTAAATTTTTTAACAATACATATTATTTTTTATCCTTATCACAATTAGCAACAGGGCAATATCAAGATGCAAAAACAAATTTGGAAACATTTTTAAAATTCGATCGCATTAATCCAAACACAAAAGAAAGCGCGCAAATTTTTTTAGCCAATGCCACATTTGGGGCTGAGGCGGTAAAAAATCCAAAAGCATTTAATCCAGTTAATGCAGGGCAGGGAATTAATACACAATTTGGCGAATATTTCCCTGCAATAACAGGAGATGGAAAGCAATTAATTTTTACCAGAGGTTTGCCTCGTGAAGGAATGCCGGGATTTTTTAATGAAGATTTTTTTTCGAGTAATAATAGTAATAACGAGTGGCAAACAGCAACGCCAATTGCCAACATAAATAGTTTTGGAAATGAGGGTGCGCCATCACTCTCTGCCGATGGTAATATTATGTTTTTTGCCTCTTGCAGTGATGAAATGGGAGATTACGGGACACCGGATAGAAAAGGATTTGGAAGCTGCGATATTTTTTATTCTCAAAAAGTAAATGGCAAATGGACAAAACCTCGTAATGCCGGTCCGGCAATAAATACTTCAAATTTTGAATCGCAACCAAGTTTTAGCAGTGATGGAAAAACACTTTATTTTGTAAGAGGCATTCTTAACCGAGGTGCGGCAAAAGAGTACGATATTTACATGAGTACAATTTCAGACGAAGGAAAATTTACACCACCTGTAAAACTTAGCAATAATATAAATACACCCCAACGCGAAGAATCTGTTTTTATTCATCCTGATAATATGACTTTATATTTTAGCAGCGCTGGACATCCTGGGCTCGGAGGTTTAGATATTTTTATGAGTAAACGTCAGCCCAATGGCGAATGGGGTAAGGCCATAAATTTGGGTTTTCCAATTAATACATTTAATGATGAAAACAGTTTACTTGTAAACCCCGGAGGAAAAATAGCCTATTTTGCCAGCAATAGAGCTGGAGGTTTTGGAGATTTGGACATTTATCAGTTTGATTTACCGGAAGACATGCGCCCTGAAAAAATTACTTATGTAAAAGGAAAAGTGTATAATGCAAAAACAAACGAAACTCTCGACGCTAATTTTGAGTTGCTGGATTTGGAAAAACAATTGACGGTTACAAAATCATACACACAAAAAAATGGTGAGTTTTTTGTGACACTTAATGCGGATAGAAATTATTTGGTTAACGTCAATAAAGATGGTTTTCTGTTTTACAGTGATAATTTTAGTTTAAAAGGTAAAGAAACAGATTTTTCAAAACCATTTTTGTTGGACATACCTTTAGAACCTTTAGATACCGGAAGTGTTGTAGAATTAAAAAATATATTTTTTGATGTAGCAAAATGGGAACTGAAGCCAGAAAGTAAGGCGGAACTGGATAAATTAGGAGCTTTCCTTTTAAAAAATAACGGTGTAAAAATTGAAATTGGTGGGCATACTGATAGCGATGGTATTAGAAAAAATAATATTGCATTATCAGAAAATCGCGCTAAAGCTGTTTACGATTATTTAATAAATACATTTAAAATAAATGCCACGCGATTAAGTTACAAAGGCTATGCGGATTTAAAACCTAAAGTAAAAAACGATACTCCCGAAAATAAGGCCAGAAACAGAAGGACAGAATTTAAAATTTTATCGAAATAATTTTTTCCATCTGGATAGTACAAATAATTTAAACAGTAGTTTGTTTTGGAAAGTACTATTGGAAGTTGTTTTTTGTATTTGCTTGTAATTTACAAAATCAAAATCTGCTTCTTTAATTTCGTTGATTATTTGAGGTTTAATTGTTTGCATCCATTGTTGCATGGGCGTTTCAAAGCCTTTTTTATCGTAACGGTTGTAGATTTCTTTTGGTAATTTATTTTTTACGGCTTCTCGCAATAAATATTTTGATACGCCATTTTTAATTTTTTTATTGCCGTTAAACGAAAACATTAAGTTTATTAATTCGATATCATCAGAAAAAGGAGTTCTGCTTTCAACGCTATGCCACATACTGCATCTGTCTTCGCATTTCAAAAATGATTTTAATCGTGATTGATAAATGTCATCAATTAACTGTTCGTTTACAGAATTAAAAAAAACAGAAGGATTTTTTATTTCGTTAGAATTAACAAAGTCTGAATTAAAAAAAACACCAAACTGTTTTTTATTTAAATAATAGTTTTGTTTTACTTTTTCCTTCAAATAAAATTGCAGCGGCTTAGCAATTGTTTTTTTACTGGCGACAATGTCATTTAATCCGCTTTTATATTGTCCGCTAGAAAATAAATTATTCCATTTTGCTATAAAATGGTGGTGGTAGCCTCCAAATAATTCATCAGCACCTTGTCCGTCTAAAACAACTTTGATGTTATTGTTCTTGGCAAGTTCCATTACTTTATATTGAGCATACGTACTGGTATCCCAAATAGGTATGTCTTGCGAATAAATTAAATTATCAAGTTCATTTAAAAAACCATTTAGGGTAGGTTCAATTTTGTAATGTTTAGCATTAATTTTATTTGCAACCAAATCAGCAAAATACTCTTCATTAATTGCTGTGTTTTTAAAAACCGAAGTAAAACAGAAAAGCGGTTGGTTTGTAATGTCAGAAATGCTAACTGCTAAGGCGCTACTGTCAATTCCGCCGCTTAAACAAGTGCCAACCTCTACATCGCTTCTGAGTCTTATTTTTATAGCGTTTTCTAAACTAAAACTTATTTTTTCTATTAATTCTTTTTCGCTTAAATAATCATTTATTTCGTTAGTATGTTGTTTTAAGTGGTAGTATTGTTTGGTTGCGATTTCGTTTGTTTTTAAATCAAAAATTAAATTACAGCCCGGCATTAATTCGTTTACCTCATTAAAAAAATTTTCTGGTTTATTTTCCAGTAATCCGTTTATTAAATAATTATGTAATGCGTTGCTGTTTATTCTTGCCTCAATTAAATTGGCTTTTACAAATGCTTTTTGTTCGCTCGCAAATGAGAAAACATCTTTTTTGTTGATGTAATAAAATGGTTTAACCCCAAATCTGTCGCGAGACGCAAAACAAAACTGTTTTTCTTTATCATAGATACAAAAAGCCCACATGCCGTTAAATTGATTTACACAATCTGTTCCCCATTCTTTATAAGCTGCAATTACAACTTCTGTATCGCTTTCGGATTTAAAAGTGTGACCTTTTTTGTTGAGTGTATCTTTTAGTTCAATGTAATTATAAATTTCGCCATTAAACGTTATCCATATTTTGCCGGTATTATCGCACATGGGCTGGTGCCCGGTTTCGGATAAATCAATAATCGATAAACGTC
>CANFQR010000134.1 GCA_947449125.1 Bacteroidota bacterium
ACACTTGGAAAAACACACGGAGCCGGGGATGCATCGTTGGTTGGAAAAGAACCTGAAGCTGCTCCAATTGAAGAACAAGGATTAGGATGGAAAAGCTCTTACAAATCAGGTAAAGGAAAAGATGCGATTACTTCAGGCCTTGAAGTAACTTGGACAAGTACTCCAACAAAATGGAGTCACGAATATTTTTCTATATTATTTAATAACGAATGGGAATTAACTAAAAGTCCTGCCGGTGCGCAGCAATGGGTGGCAAAAAAAAGCGTAGCGTTTATACCTGATGCGTTTGATAGCACAAAAAAACATTTACCTACTATGCTTACAACTGACCTCTCGTTAAAATTTGACCCGGCATATCAAAAAATCTCAAAAAACTTTTTAGATAATCCTAAGGCATTTGATGAGGCATTTGCAAAAGCTTGGTTTAAATTAACTCACCGAGATATGGGGCCTTCATCTTTATACCTAGGGCCAGAAATTCCAAAAGAAACCTTTTTATGGCAAGACCCAATCCCAGTTAAAAACAATGTAAGTATGGATGCTAATGACATCGAAAATCTTAAGTCGAAAATTTTGAACTCAGGATTAACACTTAACGAATTAATCTATACCGCCTGGTCATCTGCTAGCACATTTCGTGGTTCGGATAAACGAGGAGGTGCTAATGGCGCCCGCATAAGATTATTACCGCAAAGAGAATGGGAAGTGAATAATCCTAAACAATTAGGAAAAGTACTACAGTCATTAGAAAAAATTCAAAATGAATTCAATTCAAAATCTAAAAAACAAGTATCTATGGCAGATTTAATTGTGTTAGGTGGTACTGCAGCAGTTGAAAAATCAATAAAAAATGCAGGATTAAACATTCCGGTTTCTTTCGCTGCAGGTAGAGTTGATGCCAATCAAGAACAAACTGATATTAACGGTATGGCAGTTTTAGAACCTCAAGTTGACGGCTTTAGAAATTATTCTAAAAAGCAATATACTATGCCTACTGAAGAATTGTTAGTAGATAAAGCGCAACTACTTAATTTAACCGCGCCTGAAATGGCTGTTTTAGTTGGAGGTTTGCGCGTTTTAAACTCAAATTACAACAACTCTGAATATGGCGTTTTAACCGCCAATAAAGAAAAATTGACTAACGACTTTTTTGTGAATTTATTGGATATGAGTACTGTATGGTCGCCAATTAATGAATCAAAAGAAATATTTGAAGGAAAAGATCGTACAACGGGAAAAGTAAAATGGACAGCAACTCGCAATGATTTAATTTTTGGATCAAACTCCGAACTACGAGCTTTAGCTGAAGTTTATGCAAGCGATACTAATAAAGAAAAGTTTGTAAAAGACTTTGCGAAGGCATGGACAAAAGTAATGAACCTAGATAGATTTGATTTAAATTAATAAACAAAAAAATAAAAAAAACCTCATTTTAAAAATGAGGTTTTTTTATTTTAATAACAATAAGCTTATTATTTAACAACCACTTCTTCATAGTCAACCTCAATAGTTTTTAAATCTGATTTAGTTTTTTTATAGGTTGTATCGCAACCGTTTGCGCCACAGCATCCAACATTAAAAAAAGCCATACCGCCAACTAATACTCCTAACAGACCCAAAATAACATCCATTGTAATTATTGCCTGAACTAATACAATTACTCCGAAAACAAACCGAAGCGCTCTAATTATACCCCACGATTTTATCAGGTTCATGTTATTTTGTATTACAAGTTACATTTTGCCAAGGACCCAAATTTTCAACTTCTTTGGTATAACCCGCACTTACGAGTTGTGATTTTGCTATACCTGCTCTATTGCCACTTCTGCATACCAAAATTACTTTATCGTATTGTTTTAATTCTTCAATTTTTCCGGCAAATTGGTCTAATGGATAGTTTACCGAACAATCGGCATGGCCGTCATCATTCCACTCTTCAACTGTTCTAACATCTACAATAATTTCTTTAGTTGCGGTTTGTTTTTCATTTGTTGTTTCCATAATTGATGTTTTTTTAGTTTGCGAATTACATTGTGTTAATAATAGCACAAACATAATTGCAGAAATAATTAATTTAATTTTTATCATGTGTTGTTATTTAATCAACGTTTGTATTTTAATTTTAGAAACGTGATTTTAAATTTAGTTATGACTTTTGTAATTTGCTTTGACAAACAAAATCAGTTTTAGCTACACCAGCCTCAGCAATGGCTTTAAAACCACCTTCTATTTCTTTGAAGTTGTGAACTCCACGCGATTTTAAAATACTTGCTCCTATCATACTTCTATAACCACCTGCACAGTGAATATAAAATGGTTTTTCGTCGTTAATTTCAGCAAACCAATTATTTATTTGATCTAACGGTTTATTATATGCGTCTTCAACATGTTCTGCACGATACTCGCTCTCTCTTCTTATATCTATTACAACATCTGATTTAATATTTACTTCGCCAGCAAATTGAGTTGCCGTAATTCGGTTAACGGTATCAATTTCTTTTCCTGAATTTTTCCAGTTATTGAAACTTCCGTTTAAATACCCTAACACATTGTCAAATCCTACACGGCTTAAACGCGTAACTGCTTCTTCTTCTTTTCCCACTTCTGTAACTAATAAAATTGGCTGATTAACATCTTTAATTAAAGCGCCAACCCAAGGAGCAAAATCACCTGCAATGCCAATATTAATTGAGCGTGGTATAAAACCTTTTGCAAATTCGGAGGCTGCTCTCGTATCAAGCACTAAAGCCTCTGTAGTTTCTGCTGCGGCTTCAAATTCAACAACCGATAAAGCTCTCAAACCTTTATTTAATACAGTATCAAAACTCTCATAACCTTTTTTATTCATTGCCACATTCATTCCAAAATAGCCTGGAGGAGGCGTTAATCCATCAGTTACGGCAGCAATAAATGCTTCTTTGTTAGGTTGATTTAACGCGTAATTCATTTTCTTTTGATTACCTAATGTATCAACCGTTTCTTTCATCATGTTTTTACCGCAAGCACTGCCTGCACCGTGAGCCGGATAAACTATTACATCATCGGCTAATGGCATAATTTTAGTATTTAACGAATCGTACAATAAACCCGCTAATTGTTCCTGCGTCATAGATGCTGATTTTTGAGCTAAATCTGGTCGGCCAACATCTCCAAGAAATAAAGTATCTCCACTAAACAAAGCAACATCTTTTCCGTTTTCGTCCGTCAACAAAAAGCAAGTGCTTTCCATGGTGTGACCGGGTGTGTGTAACACTTTAATAGTTACATTTCCCAATTTAAATTCTTCACCATCTTTTGCAATGGTGGCTTTAAATTCAGTAACGGCAGTTGGTCCATAAATAATAGGTGCTCCGGTTTTTTGACTTAAATCTAAATGTCCGCTAACAAAATCAGCATGAAAATGAGTCTCGAACACGTACTTTATTTTAACACCATCTTTTGTTGCACGATCTAAATATGGTTGCACCTCTCTTAACGGGTCAATAATTGCTGCCTCGCCATTAGATGTAATATAATAAGCGCCTTGCGCTAAACATCCTGTATATATTTGTTCTATTTTCATAATTTATATTTTTAAACTTTAACTTAAATTTTAATCTTTTTCAAAATTAATAAACTTGTATTTATTAAAAAGGTAACATTTATCACATTATTTTTATTGGTTTTTAACCTTATTTTGTGACTTACTACTTAAGCAGGGTTTCTTTTATAATAATATAAATACCCATTACCAAAACAAACCATCCAAAAACCGGTTTCAGTTTTTTACCGTCAATTTTTTTAGATAAATACAAACCTATAAAAATACCCGAAGTGGCAAACGCTGCAACAGAAGTTAAAAGTGTCCAATTTATTACAGTTTCGCCGCTTTCTCCAAAAAAACCAATTAACGACTTAGCAGCTATAATAACCAAAGAGGTTCCTACGGCTTCTTTCATTGGTAATTTAGAGAGTAAAACCAAAGCCGGTATAATTAAAAACCCACCTCCTGCGCCAACCAATCCGGTAACTACACCAACTATGGCACCTTCTAATAAAATAATAGGGTAGTTAAATTTTTGAGGTCCAGAATCTTCATTTTCCTTATTGCTATCTTTTTTAATCATGCTATAAGAAGCCGCTACCATTAGCACTGCAAATAACAGCATCATTAAAATACTTTTGGTAACCATAAAATCACCAACAGAAAACACTTGTTTTGGTATTGCAGGAACAATATAAGCCCTGGTTAAAAACACCGCAATAATAGATGGCGCTCCAAACACCAAAGCTGTTTTTATATTAACCAATCCTTTTTTAAAATACCCTACCGAACCAACTGCTGCCGTAAAGCCCACAATAAATAACGAATAAGCAGTTGCTGCCACAGCATCAACTGAAAAAAGATACACCAATACAGGAACAGTTAGTATACTTCCGCCGCTACCAATTAAACCCAGTGATACTCCTATTAAAATTGATGAGATATAACCTATTATTTCCATTTTAATTATTTAATGATGCAAAGATAAATGATTAAAATTAGTTGAAACGGTTACATTTGTTACAATAAACAGAGATTACCACAATAAACCAACTTTTAGTTATTTCATGGTGCTTATAACCTGCTGCATGTGTGCAACTAAACCTTGTATATTTTGCTGCAAATTACCTAACTCGTTTTGTTGCGCTCTTACTTTGCTTTCAGCGTCGGTAACAATAGCAAAATCTGAAGAGCAGGAATAAATTTTTTGTTTGCCTGCTGTTTTTTGTTTAAACTCATTAACGGCATTTTGCACTGTTACTTTAATATTTTGAAAACGGTCTTTACTCAAAATTATGCTGCTTAAGTCGGTAGTGAGCTCCTGACATTTATCGGGAAATAAACTAGTGTACTGCCCAGTCATTTTTAATACCTGCGATTCATAATTTTTTAAATTATCAGTTAAATCCTGCTCACTTTTATTAAGAGTTGCCATAGCTTCATCAAACTTACTAGTGTACATGGCCACATCACAAAACTGCACAGTTGGTGCAATCATTTCATTTACATACTTATTAAAACCTGTTGCATTTTTAACCGCTTTATTGCCCACTGCCTGTAGTTCTTTAACTTCAGACTTCATTTTTTTCTTGGTTAATTTAAACTTTTTCCAATCGGCGGTACCAGATTCAATTTTATCTTTTCCTTTTGTATAATCATTATAATTGGCATACTCGGCATTTAAACTTTTTTGCAAC
>CANFQR010000135.1 GCA_947449125.1 Bacteroidota bacterium
ATCATAAATTTGCCTTAAGGTTGGTCCCATTTTTTTTGCAATAGTACCCATAACCATCAATAAATCTGCCTGACGGGGAGAAAAACTCAAACGCTCGGCACCAAACCTACCCAAATCGTAATTAGAGGCCATGGTTGCCATAAACTCTATTCCACAACACGAAGTCGCAAATGGTAAAGGCCAGAGAGAGTTTGCTCTTGCAAGCCCAATTACATCTTCAAGCTTAGAGGCAAAAAAACCAGGCCCCTCAAGTCCTTCAGGGCTTTTTGCAATTTCAAGCTTGGTTCGTTTTTTTATTTCTTTTGCCATTATTTAACTGAATATTTTTTAAACTTTAAAACAAATTTTATTCTTCCCACTTCAGCGCTTTTTTTGAAAGCATATAATAAAACCCAACAAGAAGTAAGGCAACAAAACTAAAGACCTCAATAACACCCAAAATTCCTAATTCTTTAAAATTAACTGCCCAAGGATACATAAATATCACCTCAATATCGAACAGCACAAATAAAATAGCAACTAAAAAATATTTTATTGAGAATGGCAAACGCGCGTTACCTTGAGATTCAACTCCACATTCAAAAGAATCTAACTTTATTTTTGTTTTACGTTTCGGTCCTAATAAATGCGAAGCAACTATTGTAGTTAACACAAACCCTAACGCTACTAAAAACATAAGCAAGATGGGTAAGTATGCTATTGGTGTTGTTTGACTATTCATTTTATAGTATTTTAAGAGTGTAAGATTAGCGATTTTTTGAATAAATCTCAAACATTCCCATTAAAAAATAAAATTTAATTTATACCCTAATTATTGTTTAATAAATTTATAATTCACGGTTATATCCGAACAGCTTAATTTTATGAAATAAACACCAGATAATAAATTTTGAACATTTATTACAGCTTCTTTATTTGTAATAATAGCATAAGTTGATTCGATCAAAGTTTGCCCTAAATTATTTTGGATTTCATATTTTATTTCCGCCTCGCTTAATTCATTCATTACTATCTTTATCTCTTCCTTTACCGGGTTTGGTCCAACCAACATATTTTTAAACACCGAATTAAAGTTCCTAATTCCAACATCGTTTATCAAAATAGAATTTGATGATACCTGACAACCTCCATTTGAAACCCAGACACTATAATAACCATTTGAAACAGGCACATAGGTATATGAATTTGCTCCTAAAATTGGATCTCCATTAAAATACCACTGGTAGCTTGTTCCGCTCGAACCACTTCCTAAATAACCCCCCGGCATCATAGTCACAGTTGGAGTTTGGGGTGCCGAAAAAACAAAAAGTGTTGAACTGCCTGTGACGCTACACGCCCCTGATGAAGCTGTAAAATTGTAAACCGCATCAAAAGGGCCTGATACTCCAATTGAAAAACCTTGCTGACCAGTGTCCCAATATACTAAACTAGCGTTAGTATTTACACTTATATTGCCTGTTTGTCCTATACAAACCGATGCCGAAACAGGGGTATAGGTTGGCGTATTTATGATTGAAATCGTTTTAGTATATGGAATACTGGTGCCATTTACATTGGATGCGATTAATATTACCGTGTATACCCCTGTTGCAGAATACGTAATTAAAGGGTTTTGCTGTAAAGAAAAATTTGGGTTTCCACCTGAAAAAGTCCAATTCCAAGTTGTTGGACCGTTAGCGGACAAATCATTAAACTGCAAAGGAGTATTTATACACCCGGGCGAAAAAAGTGTATTAAAAGCCCCAACCGGTGCCGAACTTGGGTTACTATACAAATCAGTTTCCCAAACACCCCTAGCATATGTTGCCGCTCTCAATTTGCCTGATTGATAAAATATTTCCAAATCATTAACTATAACATTTGGCAACCCGTTATTATAAGGTATCCACCCGGACATACTTGCTTCACGATAATAAACACCAACATCAGTTCCAACATAAAGCGCTTGTGGCGAATTGTTTTTATAAACAATGCAATTGGTAGGAATATTCGGTAGTCCGTTAGAATAATTTGTCCATGTTGCTCCGCCATTATTTGAAGAAAAAACTTTGTTTCCTGAGCTATAACCTGATAAGGTTACATAAATTTGATTTGGGTTTAAATTATCAATTGCCAAATCAGTTATTTGGGCACCACTCGTTGGAATATTTCCCGTAATATTTGACCAAGTATTCCCTACGTTACTAGTCCTCCAAACACCTCCGGGCGAAGTTGCGTAAATAATATTTGGATTGGAAGGGGATACTTTTATT
The DNA here is from genome assembly GCA_947449125.1 of Bacteroidota bacterium. Lineage (GTDB taxonomy): Bacteria > Bacteroidota > Bacteroidia > B-17B0 > Aurantibacillaceae > Aurantibacillus. Next base: position 2,253 of record CANFQR010000135.1, read on the forward strand.
TCATCCATTGAGGAACCAATGTTTCCTAACTGTGTCCAAGTTGTTCCCTGATCTGTAGACTTAAAAACGCTTTGATAACCACAATAAAAAGTATTAGGAGAAACTGGGTCTTGAACAATAGGCGATACCCATGGCGCATTACCTGATAAGCCATTGGTAATTCCGGTAAAAGATAATCCGCCGTTTGTAGATCTTCCAAAATTTCCATTTTGTGAAGATGCTATAATTACATTATCGTTACTCCATGAAATAAAACAATCCATACCATCACCTCCAAAAATCTCACTCCAGTTATTACTACCATTAGATAAATTCGTTCCATTGTCTTGATGTCCACTGACAATTTTACCAGGGTTTGTGGTAGACTGACCCATCTTGTAAATTTGAGCAATATTCATGTTGCCATTAATCGTTGTCCATGTTGAACCACTATTAGTAGTCCTTGCAATTCCACCATCAGTTCCTAAAAAACACATTGAACCAGTAACATAATATACACAGTGCAAATCTGCGTGCACATATGGTTTTCCGCCACCACCATACCAGTGTGAGTTTAACGTCCAATTAGCTCCACCATTTGTAGATTTCCAACTATTTACGCCTCCAACAATAATCTCATCAGCATTTGCAGGCGATGCATCAATTGCAAGATCGTACCAGGCTTGCCCTCCAACATCAGAACCATCGGTACTCCACCCCATTATGTTTGGTGTAGAACTCATCAATGTCCATGAACTTCCATTATTTATAGAACGGTACAATCCTCCGAAACCGTTATTACTCGAGCCTGCCATAATGTAAACATAATTGTTGTTTGCAGGGGTAACAGCTAATGATAATCGACTTGTATTTTGCATACCTGACACAGAAATATTTGTAAACGAATTTCCACCGTTGAGAGACCTTGAAAAACCACCATTTGTAACAAGGTATATGGTAGTTGTGTCGTTTGGCTTATATTCTGCATCAACGTAATAGCCGTTAGAAACTAAACTCCATGTAGCCCCTGCATTTAATGAACGAAATGCACCTATTGAAGTTGCAGCAATTAACGTGTTTGGATTTATGGGATTTATTAATAACCTGAAAATTCTTCTTTGCTGAGATGTTTGCCATTGAATGCCTGTTTGTGTCCATGAGTTCCCTCCATCAATAGACTTTAATATTCCAGTTGAATGGGTATCTCCCGCATCCTTATCTCCGGTTGAAATATAAATAATATCAGTGTTTAATGGGTTGATTGCAATATCTGAGACGCCACACGAAACAAAATTATCTGTGGTAGTTGTGTATGTGATTCCTCCGTCTCGGCTCATCCAAAAACCTCCTGCAGATGCCCCAACATAAATAAAATTCGGGTCGCCGGGTTTTGTTTTAACCACTTGTAGCCTACCCGCATCGCCACCTGCAGGCGAACCAAATGGACCAACGGGCACCCAATTTGCAACAGTTGAACTTAAAACAGAATTATTGTTGGTCTTTAATTGATTGTCCTCGTTTATGCTTTTTTTATATTGTTCGTAAGCATACCCACGATCTGCAAATTTCATGTTGCCTGTAGGATAAACCCTTGGCTCAATAAACCATTGCCAGCGTCTAAAAGCCTTAAATCCTTTACCCCTCTCGTAGGGCTTGTCATTCCAATAATTTTCAAACTCCTTTACAATATCATAGTAATTTACTGTTGTGTCTTGTAACATCTCAGTCCATTTTTGGCAATAAATATTATTGCTTAAAATAATAAGGCTAATCAAAAATAAAAGGTTTTTTTTCATGTGTTATATATCTATTTTGTTTTAAACCAAGGCTAAATTAACTATTAAACCAATACATAGGTCGCTTTGTTTATTTTACACTAAATATGGTTTAATTTTTGATTTTTAAGCAATATTTAATACTTTTGAAGTCAATAACTTAAACATGGCAGCAATATTTATTTCAGGTATTTTAGGAGGCTTAGGGGCTCCAGAAATCATTATTATTTTAGTAATTGTTTTATTAATGTTTGGAGGAAAAAAAATTCCGGAATTAATGAAGGGCTTGGGTAGAGGCATTAAAGATTTTAAAGATGCTAGCAAAGGCGAAGGCAATAACTCTGAAATAGAAAAAAAATAGTTTTATTATTTGTAGATTTAAAGCGTTATTCCCTTTAGGATAGCGCTTTTCTTGTTTTTTAAAATCAATTTAACGTGTATTCTTTTTCCAATATTATTAATCTTCAATCCGACTTAAAGTCAGGAAAAACTACTTGTACTTTAATTGTAGATGAACTAATTTCTTTAATTAAAAAGAAAAATCATTTAAATGCCTTCCTTGAAATTTTTGAAGATTCTTCAAGAGATTTAGCAAAAAAAACCGACGAAAAAATAAAGCTCGGAACAGCCGGTAAATTAGCAGGAGTTGTTGTTGGCCTAAAGGACAATATTTGTTATAAAAACCATAAAGTTTCTGCTTCTTCAACAATACTTGATGGTTTTGAGTCTTTATATTCTGCCACTGTAGTTGAAAAATTATTAGCGGAGGGTGCCATTATTATAGGTCGACTGAATTGTGACGAATTTGCCATGGGCAGTAGTAATGAAAACTCCGCTTATGGAAATGTATTAAACCCTTTAAATGAAAAATGCGTTCCGGGTGGTTCTTCAGGTGGTTCAGCTGCAGCGGTTGCTGCTAATTTATGCCATGTTGCACTAGGTTCAGATACAGGTGGCTCAATTCGTCAACCCGCTTCTTTTACCGGCACCGTTGGATTAAAACCAACCTATGGTAGAGTTTCGCGCTATGGCTTAATCGCATATGCATCGTCGTTCGATCAAATTGGACCTATTACAAAAAGTGTAAACGACGCTGCTTTGATATTAGAGGTTATTAGTGGCATAGATAAATATGATAACACCTCCTCATCAGAAAAAGTAGACCATTACAGTAAAGAATTACAAAGCGA
>CANFQR010000136.1 GCA_947449125.1 Bacteroidota bacterium
ATATATTTTTCGAAATTATTTCGTTAAAATAAAAGCCGTCAGCATAAACACCTTCAATTGCCTCTATTATTTCGGTTATTTCTGAATTTTTAGACACAAATGCCGCTGCTCCATTTATAATAGTAAGTGCTACAAAAAAAGGCGAATGGTAACTGCTGTAAATCACAGTTTTAATATTTTTAAACTCTTTAGCAAAAATTTCGAGTACGGCATACCCATCCATTTCAGGCATTTTCAAATCTAAAAGTACAATATCCGGCGGGCGTTCTGTTACCAATTTAATTAAATCTGCTCCATTAGATGCTTCGCCTATTACTTCAATATTATGGGTTGTTAAGCTACTAACTAACGATTTTCTTAAAAATGTGTGATCCTCGGCAATCATTAATTTAATTTTTTTCATTGAAGTAATGCAGTAGTATAATTTAAACTAGTTGAACAATTTATCGAAAGTATACTAATTTTTTTACTCAAAAAACTACATAAAATGATAGGTGTTTTTTGTTAGCATTCTGTTTAATTTCAAAGTTATTATGGCAAGTAACCAAAAAACCTTTAACACCATTTACCATTTATTTTTGAAGGCCGATAGTTTAGTTACACCAATGCACCTAAACACACTAAAAAACTTGGCAGCCCTTTGCCCATTTACTGATGGAACAAGCGTTTACCAAGCTCGTGCCATTGTTAAATATTATGATACATTGGTTTATGTAAATAGTTGTGAATATTCGACTATTGGATCTGAAAGTAAGACAATAAACACTCCTACTAAACTTAACTCATCTAAAGAAGCTTTAAATACTTTAGTATATCCAAATCCGGCAAATACAGAAATTACCATTTCAACTGAAGTAAATGGCGCAAAAATGATTATCTTTAACGTTGTAGGGCAAATTCTTATTAATAAAGAATTAAATAGCTTTTCAAAATTAGATGTTAGTGAACTAAAAAACGGAACTTATCTTTATAAAATAGTTAAAGGAAGTTCAATTATAAAAGCGGATAAGTTAATTATTAGCAAGTAAAGTGTTTCATTTAAAACTGAATATTAATCTCAATTATTACAAAACGAAAAGGGCAGTTGCCCTTTTCGTTTTTACATTAATAACGTTAATAATAAAATCACAAATAAATTTAATTCCAAATCCGAGTTTTGAGGATTCTATTGGTATACCTTTAACACCGGGAAGAATCGATAGTTGTAAAAATTGGTATTCAACCTTTAATTCACCAGACTACTTTACAAAATATTCACCTAATAATTATATGGGTAATTGCGGAGTTTCAATTCCACTGAATGATTTGGGTTTCCAATACGCAAGAACCGGTAATTTTTATGCAGGTTTAGCTCCGAACATTTTATATCCTCCTTCTGCTGGCTATCCCAACTTTTCATTAAATTTTGAAATATTAAGTGTGAAGTTATCAGGAAAGCTAAAAAATAATCACATTTATGACTTTAGTTTATATTACTCATTGGCTAATAGTTCAAAATTAGTTAACAATCAACTCTCTGCTTATTTTTCAGTCAACCAACTTACCTTAAACCCGCTAAATGCCATTAGTCAAACTTGGTACGATAATAATTTGAACTATATCAATGCTCAAATTAATAACGATACTACGCAATTTTTAAATGATGACACCCTAAATTGGAATAAATTTGGTGGTTGTTTTTTAGCGACTGGGGGGGAGGAATATTTATCTATTGGTAATTTTAAAGACAATAAATACAACAGAATAAAAAAAACAAATTTTATTTTTAATCCTTCATTTTGCCACGCTGATAATTTTGGTGATTACGCATATTATTTTATTGATGATGTGAGTTTATACGATCTTGGTTATTATAGTGGTAAAGTTCAATGTAAAAATGATACAACTATTTGCAATAATACGAGTATTGTTATTGGCAATAACATAAAAGATAGTTCGGTAATTGTATGGGAACCACAACAAGGTTTAAGTTGCACTAACTGCCCAAATCCTATTGCAAACCCAAGTGTTACAACTAAGTACTATGTAACTAAAACTTTATGTAGTTTTATTAGTAAAGATAGTATTACGGTTAGTATTATTACACCTAGTATTGTTGCAAATGCAGGCGTTAACGATACCATTTGCTTAGGTAATAACACGCGGCTAGGTAAAGCAGACAGCACTTATTATACAAATTATTTCTGGCAACCAAATGTAAATTTAAGTTGCAATAATTGCGCCATGCCGCTCGCTAGCCCTAGCGTAAACATTACCTATACATTACAGCGCAGCCAATGTGGCATTGCAAATAATAATACTGTATCAGTAATTGTTGAAGATTGTAACCCAACATATACCATACCTACAATATTTACGCCAAATGGCGATGGTATAAATGACACATGGGGTATTATGTTTAGCAATACACAATACATTAAAAATTTTCAGTTAAGTTTATTTAATCGCTGGGGCGAGCTTATTATTAAAACACCAACCGGCAAAGCTAATTTTTCTTTAATAAAGTGGGATGGCCACACCACAAGCGGAGAAAAGTGCGCAGACGGCATATATTTTTACATTGTTGAGTTTGAAGTTAACGGCAATAAAAAAACACTTAAAGGCAACGTAACTTTAATTAGGTAAGTAATGATAAACCTTAAAACTTTAATTAATGCAAAATTAGTTATCTTTAATAGTATGGGGCAATTAGTTTTAGAAAACGACTTGATCGCTTTTACAAAAGTAAATGTCAATGAATTGAAAAATGGAACCTATATCTACAAGATAGTAAAAGATAATAAGATTATTAAAGCTGATAAATTATTGATTAACAAATAATGTTTATCTGTTCGAATATTTTTTCTAAAGCCAAAAAGATTTTTTTCCTTTTGGCTTTATTTCCTTGTTTTATTAATTCTCAAATAGTCATTCCTAATCACGTTAATAATGGTTCTTTTGAGGATAAATATTTTTGCCCCACAACTCGTTATCAGGTATTCAATGTCAATACCTTATTAACACCTGCAAGTTATCCTGCCAGCGTAAAAAATTGGTTTTCTCCGAATCTTACAGGTTCGCCGGATTATTTCAATTCCTGCTCCACAAATACAGAGGTGTCATTGCCAATAAACTACTTTGGCAATTGTAATCCAAGAACAGGCGATGGAATCGTTGGAGGAGCAATTTATTTTGATGTAAATGAAGCTAGAGAGAATATTGAGACGAGTTTAAAATCGACGCTACAAAACAATAAAACTTACTGCGTAACATTTTATGTAAGGTTAGCTGAATATAGCAGATATGCTATTAATAGCATTGGTGCCTATTTCAGTAACGATTCATTGAAGAATTATTGGCCGTATACAGCGCCGCCTTATATAATTAAAAGTCCAGATGTAATTAACAATCCAAATAATATTATTTCTGATACAATTAATTGGACTAAAGTTCAAAGCATTTATATTTCAAATGGTACGGAAAATTTTATAATGCTTGGAAGTATGGACAGCAGCAATGCAATTAACAAATTGCAGATGAAACCTCTTTTTCCAAATACTATGGCTGGAGAAAACGCTGCCTATTACTATTTCGATGATGTTTCAGTAGTTGAAATCAAACCGGCAAAAGCAGCCTCACATGACACAATTTTAGTTTGCCCCAACACCACCTTTACATTAGGAACAGACAGTGCTTGGGATGCGACATATAGCTGGCAACCACCAATAGGTTTAAGTTGCACCAATTGTCCTAACCCCGTAATTACTGCAACAAATAATATAAAATATTATTTAAGCAAAGAGCAATGCAGCTCAATAACAAAAGACAGCGTTGTTATAAAAATATATAATGACGCTGTAAGTATTTTTCCGATAAATAACTATACAATTTGTGCGGGCAATACAACTACCCTAAGTACAGATAGCAACAGCTTTTTTAGTTATAATTGGCAACCTACAGTTGGCTTAAATTGCAATAATTGTGCTTTACCTTTAGCTTCGCCAAGTGTTGCTACAACTTATACACTCACAAAAAGCGCATGCGGTATTAGCAATACGGCTAATTTTAATGTAAGTATTAAACCAAATTTTACTTTAACACCGCAAATTACCTTAACCAACTCGGTTAACTGTTTATTTGACACACTAAATTTTTTAATAATAAATCCACCTATTTGTAATGATTTAAATTACGAATGGCAGCCACAATCTACTATTGTTTTATCGTTTACCAACACTGCAAGTGCTTTAATTCAAAACAATAGTTATTATTATGTCTCAATAAATAATAGTAATAATGGTATCTATTGTCCATTCGTAAAAAAAGATAGTATTTATATTTCCTTACCGGATACCTGTACAAAACCATTAGTTATCCCCTCTATTTTTACACCTAACTACGATAATGTAAATGATGTTTGGGAATTTACTATACCTTATGGTGCCAAACTAAATGCAGTTTATGTTTATAATAGATGGGGTGCTTTAATTTACACCATTAACGAATCCATTCTGCATTCGAACAACACCAAAATCAAAACAGTTTATTGGGATGGCCACACCACAAGCGGAGAACAGTGCGCAGACGGCATATATTTTTACATTGTTGAGTTTGAAGTTAACGGCAATAAAAAAACACTTAAAGGCAACGTCACTTTAATTAGGTAAATTATTGCTGGGAAAAAAAATTAGGATTGATAACTATATAAAAAAACAAAACCCAACAATTAACTTGTTGGGTTTTTTGTTTGTGATCCCGCTGGGATTCGAACCCAGGACCCCTACATTAAAAGTGTAATGCTCTACCGGCTGAGCTACGGAATCATCTCACTTTTTCGCAGGAACCGCTTTTATAAAAAGCATTTCGTGTGCGGGCCCAATTTTTATATTTCTAAAAAAATCGGAGTGCAAATATAATTGCATTTTATTCATTTGCAAAATAATTTTTATAATTATTTAATATTTCTTGTTTTAATGTTTTAAGGCCTTTTTATACCTTAGCTATACTATGCTTAACCCTCCTGTAATTCAACTTTTAAAAGGATTTTGCGATATTACATTCGGCGAAAATTTTGATAACATTAAAAAAGTATTTGGTGAACCAGAAGAACTGCAAACACTAAAAGATGATATTTTAAATACATCTTGCCTGGTATACCACTATTGGGAAAAAGGCTTCTCGCTGTTTTTTGATAACACCAAAAACAACA
>CANFQR010000137.1 GCA_947449125.1 Bacteroidota bacterium
AGAGGTTAGGTCGGCGTAACTTTGTGCGTTCAATACTTTGTTCGTGGCGCCATTTTTCAATGTTGGCTGTGTGTCCGCTAAGTAAAATTTCAGGAATTTTCCATCCGTTATATTCTGCAGGCCTTGTGTAAACAGGAGGTGCCAATAAATTATCCTGAAAAGAATCGCTCAGTGCTGAGGTTTCGTCGTTTAAAACACCTGGAATTAATCTTATAACAGCGTCACAAAAAACTGCGGCTGGAATTTCTCCTCCGCTTAAAACATAGTCGCCTATACTGATTTCTCTGGTAATTAAATGTTCCCGAACCCTTTCGTCTATTCCTTTATAATGACCGCATAAAATAATTATGTTTTTTGCTAGAGAGTATTGATTACAAATTTTTTGCGTCAGCATTTCTCCATCCGGACTCATGTAAATAACCTCGTCGTATTTAAGTTTAGATTTTAAATCATTTATGCAGGCTGCAATAGGCTCAATCATTAATACCATGCCTGCGCCACCACCAAAGGCGTAATCATCAATTTGTTTTTGTTTGTTAAGCGCGTAATCGCGAAGGTTTATTAAATTAATTTGTGCTAATTTATCGTTAATGGCCCTTTTTAATATAGAATGACTGAATGCGCTAATCATTAAGTCAGGAACCGCGCTAATTATATCAATTCTCATAAAACAAAGATAGAGATAAATGCCAATTTAATAGTTTTAACTATTTGGTAACATTGATTTAAAACTAAAAAAATTCAACGTAAGTATTTTTAACGCATGAAAAACCTAATTTTCATTCTTTTCTTTTTTAGCTTAAGCAGCAATTTTGTTGCGAGTACAGGTTATAAAGAAAAAGAAAAAATAAAGGTTGTTAGCGGTAAAGTTACTGATAACACAGGCGAATTATTAGCTGGAACAAAAATTACTATTGTTGAAACCGGCGAAACTTTTTTTACTGATTTTAATGGAAATTTTAAAATAAACTTTAAAACCGATAAATCTTATACACTTTCGGTAAGTAATCTTGGGCATCAGCCGCTTGATATATTGTCTTCCAAACTTTCTGTGTTTACCGATATTTCTTTAATGCCAATAGAATAGCCTTTATTGGCGCTGTAAAACCAACTTAAAACATCACTTTCTTATTTGTAAAGTAAATTTAACGTTAACTTTTTATTACGGTATTGTTTCCAAACCGTTTACTAAATATCTTTATGATTAATTAAAAGCAATATTAACTACATAAACTTATTACTATGAAAAAGCTGACCACATTTCTGTTTATTTTGAGTTTTATTTCATTAAACTCTCAAACCCAAAACCATAGAGGATTGTATGTTGATAACGAAGGGAATTTATTTAGTGGTAAAATTTTTAAAGTTCAAAATGAAGTTAAGCAAGAGTATACTGTAAAAAATGGTGTAATTAACGGAGAAGTAAACTACTACTATGCCTCAGGTAGCATCATGGAAAAAGGAATTTTTACAGAAGGTAAAAAAGATCAAAAATGGACGAGATACAATGTTCAGGGCCTTGTTACAGCAATAGCTTTTTATGATTTAGGAAAAAAAACAGGAACTTGGTTAGTGTTTGATGATAACGGTAAAAAGCGGTTTGAAATGAATTATCTTAATGGTGATAAAACCGGAACATGGACTAGCTGGGACGAGAATGGTGCCATTGTAAATGAGGCAAATTACAACCCAAATTAACGGATAGATTGTATTAATCGCCTTTTAAAGATTAAAATTATATCGTTTAATAAATCCATTAGATTAGCTTTTTGTAAATTGTTTGTGCTTTTTAAAGTTTAGACTTAGTTTAAATAAGTGTATTAACAAACAAAATCCCTTAGCGCAAACAAACTCAAATGTATTTTTAATTTTTTTTGATTAAAAAACTGAATTGTTTTTTAAGTTGGTTTCATTTTAAAGGTTAAGAAAAAAACATCAAAATAAAAAGTCCTAAGGTCACGCAAAAACAGATTACCTTTACTGTTATGAACTTACTCTCAATAAACAATCTTTCTAAAGCTTACGGTGCAAAAATTTTATTTAATAAAATTAGTTTTGGTATTAATTATGGCGAAAAACTGGCGCTGGTAGCAAAAAATGGCTCGGGTAAAACTACCTTATTTAAAATATTAAAAGGGCTTGAAATTGCAGATGAAGGGGATGTTGTTTTTAGAAAAGATATTACAGTTGGTTTTTTAGATCAGAATTTTACGTTTAACGAAGACTTAACTATTCAGCAATTAATTGATACGGCAGATAATAAATTTGTGCGCTGCATTAGAGAATACGATGAGGTAATAAAACTAAGCGAGACTTCTAATGATTCAAAAACTGCAGACAGATTGGAAGAGGCGCTTAACCAAATGAATTTAATTGAAGCTTGGGATTACGAAAAAAACATTATCGAAATTTTAACGCGACTCGAAATTACCAATACAAATCAGGTAATTAAAACCCTTTCTGGTGGTCAGAAAAAAAGAGTGGCATTGGCATTAACGTTAATTAACCGTCCTAATTTAATTATTATGGACGAGCCCACTAACCATTTAGATATTGATATGATTGAGTGGCTTGAAAATTATTTGCAAGACGACTCTTTAAGCATATTACTGGTAACTCACGATCGTTATTTTTTAGATGAGGTGTGCGATAAAATTATAGAGATTGATAATCACGAATTATACGAATACAAAGGCAATTTTGATTATTATCTCGAGAAAAAGGCAGAACGCGAACAAATTAAAGATGCCGAAATTGATAAGGCCCGCAACCTTTATCGTAAAGAAGTGGTGTGGGTAAGAAAAATGCCAAAAGCTCGCGGAACCAAATCAAAATCGAGGGTAGAAGCATTTTATGAAATAGAAAAAAAGGCGAAGCAAAAACGAATCGAAAAAAAAATTGAACTTACGGTTAAAATGGAACGCATGGGGTCAAAAATTGTAGAGCTTCATAACGTTACAAAAAATTATACTGATAAGAAAATAATTACCGAGCCGTTTACATACACATTTATTCCAGGAGAAAAAATTGGTGTGGTAGGAAAAAATGGCGTAGGCAAAACCACACTGTTAAATATTATTCAAGGTAAAGAGCCTGTTGATACGGGCAAAGTTCAATTGGGCGATACCATTGTGTTTGGATATTATTCACAGGCAGGCATGCTTATTAATAATGACAAACGTATTATTGAAATTGTAAGAGATATTGCCGACCACATACCATTGGCCAATGGCACTAGTTTATCTGCCTCTCAACTGCTTACACGTTTTAATTTTCCGCCGAATGTACAGTTTAGCTACGCGCATACCTTAAGCGGTGGCGAAAAAAGAAGATTGTTTTTATTAACTGTGTTAATGAAAAATCCAAATTTTTTAATTCTTGATGAGCCTACTAACGATTTAGACATTGTTACACTTCAAACTCTTGAAGATTTTTTAGAGGAATTTAAAGGCTGTGTTTTGATTGTCTCGCACGACAGATATTTTATTGATAGATTGGTTGACCATACATTTGTATTGGAGGGTAATGGGGCCATTAAAGATTATCCCGGTAATTATACCGAATACAGAGAGTGGAAGAGCAGCAAAAAAGATGAAGAACCCTTGGTGATAAAAACCGAAGAAACAATATTTGAAAAAAAAATAATCGAAAAAAGTAGTAACCAAACAGCATCAAAAAAATTACCCTATAAAGTACACCGCGAATTAGAGTTAATTGAAGAAACCTTGCCTCAGCTAGAACAAAAAAAACAGGAACTCGAAAACAAATTAGCCGCTGGTATTACAGATTACAGCGAAATTCAAAAAATAAGTAGCGACCTGCAATTAATAATAAAGGAATTAGATGAAAAATCGCTGAGGTGGCTTCAAATACAGGAAATGTAATTTCAGCTTAATAAAAACTTTTTTGATTTTTCTTTTAGGGCATGGGTTTAGTTTTCTTTTGAGCCAAGAACCTGTTTCATGAATTGGCTTGCAAAAACAAAATCAAATAATTCTTTATTTGTAGTTTTTAAAATTTGAGTTTTGTCGCCGGTCCAATAATTCTCTCCCTTATGAATGAACATAATATTTTCGCCAATTTCTAAAACACTGTTCATGTCGTGAGTAATAATTACAGTGGTAATGTTAAATTCTTCGGTAATGTCTTTAATTAAATTATCAATTACAATAGATGTTTTAGGATCCAAACCAGAGTTTGGCTCATCACAAAATAAATACATTGGGTTGTTTGCAATTGCCCTAGCCAAGGCAGCACGTTTTTTCATTCCTCCACTTAACTCGGCAGGGTATAAATTATTTTTTCCAACCAGTTTCACTTTTTCCAAGCAAAAATTAACCCGGTCGAGTTTTTCTTCCCGGCTTAAATCTGTAAACATATCCAAAGGAAACATGACATTTTCTTCAACTGTTTGTGAGTCAAATAATGCGCCACCCTGAAACAACATGCCTATTTTTTTTCTTACGTCTTGTTTTTCTATGGGGTTTAGTTTCGGAAAATTTTGACCATCATATAAAATATCTCCGCTGTCGGGTTCATGAAGCCCTACCATTAATTTAATTATGGTGGTTTTGCCGCAACCACTTTCACCAATAATTAAGTTTGTTTTACCTTTGTAAAAATTAAACGAAACATCACTTACAACTTTTCTGTCGCCAAAAGTTTTATTAATATGTTTTATTTCTATCAACGCGCCAGAAATAAATTGGTAAGAATTAAATTAAAAAGTAAAATTAAAATACTGCTGTAAACAACTGCATTTGTACTACTCTTTCCAACTTCTAAAGCACCTCCGCTAGTATTGTAACCAAAAAATGCTGAAACAGACGTTATAATAAAAGCAAAAACAATCACTTTTGTAAAAGAGTAATATAATTTCCATGGCTCAAAAAATGCCTGAATTCCAAAAATATACTCATACTCGGTACAAGCACCTGTAGCTACACCCATTATATAACCGCCAAGTATGCCTAAGAACATACTTAGTGCAATTAAAAACGGAAATATAATAATTGCCGCAGCAACTTTAGGAAAGATTAGATACCCTGCGGAATTTATACCCATTATCTCAAGCGCATCTATTTGTTCGGTTATACGCATAGACCCGATTTCGGAAGCAATGTTTGAACCAACCTTTCCTGCTAAAATTAAACAAACACTTGTGGGACTAAATTCTAG
>CANFQR010000138.1 GCA_947449125.1 Bacteroidota bacterium
ATTGGTTTAACGAACAGTTAATTTCTACCACGCATAAAATTGATTATAAAATATCAAGTCTTAAAAAAAGCAAACAGGGAAATTACGTACTGACATTAAAAAATAAAACGGGTTTAATTTCGCCATTAAAAATTGATGCGTTTAATAATAATAATAAACCTTCTGATTATATGTGGATAGAAGGATTCAAGCGAAAAAAAAGAATAGAATTTCCTTCACAAAATGTAGATTATTTTAAAATAGACGGACTTGATTTGATGCCTGATGTAAATCGCAAAAACAATTTTATAAACGCAAAAGGTTTATTTAAAAAAGCAAAACCATTGCAGTTTAATTTTATTACCAAATTTGAAAACCCTCAAGTATATCAAGTGAATTATTTGCCTTTAATTGCAGCTAATTATTACAATGGGTTTATGGCCGGTGTAAACATTCATAATTACGGCTTGTATCAAAAAAGAGTTGAATATTCTGTAACTCCTTTTTATGCTTTCAAATCAAATTCGGCTACTGGTTTTGCAGAACTAAATTATAATTGTTATCCCAAACGTGTTTTCCAACAAATAACATATGGTGTAAAATTAAAATCGTTTATGTATGATTATTATGATATTGAAACATTCAATCGTGTAAATGGAACAGATTACAGAAGCTTAAGTTCTAATTATTTCAAAATAGCGCCGTTTGTGCAATTCAATCTTAAAAATAATAACGCCAACTCTCCGGTAAATCAAATAATAACTTACACCTCTAACAATTTACTTATTGATAGTTTAGACAAATCGTATGTTGTTTTTTATGCCGCTTCCGGCCCAAGACTCAAGAAAACAAAATCTGTTGTAAATACATTGAATTACGAATTAAGTAATAAACGACTAATTAATCCGTTTAAATTGAATTTAGAATTACAGCATAATTTAAGCATGGCTAAAATTTCGGCTACGGTAAATTATAATTTAACAATTTCTAAAAATAAATTTTTTGATTTAAGATTGTTTGCAGGCACATTTTTGGCGGGTGCGGAAACAGAGAAAAGTTATTACGCATTTAGAGCAAGTGGTTATAACGGCTATCAGGATTATTTATTTGCTTCAAATTTTATTGCGCGTAATGAGTCTGCCGGCTTTGGTTTCCATCAATTTTCAGATGTTGATGGTGCTTTAAAAACCTGGACACCACTTGGGCAATCATCCTCTTGGCTTGCAGCCATTAATTTAAAATCGCCCACAATCTTTAAATTTCCTTTTAAACTGTTTGCGGATTTATCATTTTGCGACACTAGATTTTTAAATACAGAAAGTTTTTTATGGGATGCCGGAATTAACCTTACCGTTATTAAAGAAATAATTGATATCTATATTCCAATTATTTACAGTAATGATATAAAAAAAGCAATTGAACTAAATAATATCAGTCGTTTAAACACAATAAGATTTACAATTAATATTCATAAATTAGTTCCTAGAAATTTAATAAGAGACAATTTATTTTAAGTGGAAAACAAAAAAATATATTTTGCATCTGATTTTCATTTAGGAGTTCCAACTTTAGAAAGTAGTTTGGAGAGGGAGAAGCATATTTGCAGATGGTTAGATTCAATTAAAAATGATGCATCTGAAGTATATTTAGTAGGCGATATTTTTGATTTTTGGTTTGAACACAAATACACTGTTCCAAAAGGTTTTACGAGATTATTTGGTAAAATTGCTGAATTGACTGATTCAGGAATTAGCGTTTTTTTCTTTACTGGTAACCATGATTTATGGATGAAAGATTATTTTGCCAAAGAATTAAATGTTAAAGTGTATCACGAACCTATAACCAGGGTTTATAACAATAAAATATTGTTTATTGGTCATGGAGATGGCATGGGACCTGGAGATAAAGGGTATAAATTGTTAAAGCTTATTTTCACAAGTAGAATTTGTCAATGGATGTACTCTCGTTTACATCCTAATTTTTCTTTTTGGTTTGCCCGATTCACGAGTCGCAGAAGCAGAATTGCAACTGGTGATACAGACGAGAAATTTTTGGGTGCAGAAAAGGAATGGTTATACCTGTTTTGTAAAGATTATATAAAAAATAATAAAATTGATTTTTTTGTTTTTGGTCATCGCCATTTACCATTGGAAATGGATATAAATGAAACATCACGTTATATAAATTTAGGCGATTGGATAAAATATAAAACTTATGCTGTTTTTGACGGTGAATCAGTAGTTTTAAAAAAATTCGAATAATAAGCACATTCGTACTAAAATTTTCCTCATTAATACAGGTATATTTTTATTAAAAACTGCTTAATTTCTTCATTTAATTATTTGCCAATTCAAAAATATTGTAGTTATTTGCTAACCAACATTAAAATTTTATGACAAGTACTGTAAATATTCATATAGATAAAACAACTAAGAGTAGAGTAGCTGATTATGACGTAAATAATGTTCCGTTTGGAAAATGTTTTAGCGATCATATGTTTATTGCAGAATATGCTGACGGCAAGTGGCAAACTTCAAAAATCTGTCCATACGGTGATATGCCTTTAAGTTATGCAATGAGTGCTTTACACTATGGACAGGCCATTTTTGAAGGAATGAAAGCATACAAAAATGAAAATGGAGAGGTATCATTGTTTCGTCCTTTAGAAAATCTTAAGCGATTAAATAAAAGTGCCATTAGGATGTGTATGCCCGAAGTTCCCGAAGAAATTTTTATGGGAGGCTTAATTGAACTATTAAAATTAGACGCAGCTTGGGTACCAACAAGTGAAACAGGAAGCTTATATATACGTCCGTTTTTAATTGCTACAGAAGAAGCTATTGGTGTTAAATCAAGCGAAAATTATAAATTTATTATAATAACTTGTCCTGCAGGCAAATACTATAGCGAACCAATTAAAGTACTTGTTGAAACAAATTATTTCAGAGCTGTAATTGGCGGAGTAGGAAACGTTAAAGCTGCCGGAAATTATGGGAGAAGTTTATATCCTACTAAATTAGCACAGCAAAAAGGATACCAACAAGTAATTTGGACTGATAGTGCAACTCATCAGTATGTAGAAGAAAGCGGAACAATGAATTTAATGTTTGTTCTCGGCGACACTTTAATTACACCTGCATTGAGTGATACTATTCTTGCTGGTATTACTCGCGACAGCGTTTTAGAACTTGCAAGAAGCTGGGGCATGAAAGTTGAAGAAAGGAAAGTGAGTCTTAAAGAAATTTATGAAGCTTACGAAAAAGGCGAATTAAAAGAGGCATTTGGATGTGGCACCGCTGCAACAATTGCTCAAATTGTTGGAATAGGTTATGAAGGAAAAGACCTTGTACTGCCACCAGTTTCAGAAAGAAAATTTTCAACTAAAGTTGATGAAACGTTACGTATGATTCGTAAAGGTAAATCAGAAGATAAATTTAATTGGATGATGAAAATTTAAAAAGAATTTATAAAAATTATTATATGAAAAGCTGAGATTAAATATTAACTCAGCTTTTCTTTTTTACGAGTTTACGAGTATGTTTGTGAAATTTATAAAAGAACATCTTATTTTTTTAGTAATTATCATTTCTTGTATATTTCTTAGAATAATTCCTTTATTTGAATACCAATATACCCTCGACGAGTTGAGCGGTTTAGACAGAACCCGTTTCAATTCAATTAGTGAATTAATAGATAAGGGGGTTAAAATAGATGCTCATCCTGCATTTGTGCAAGTGTTGATTTATTATTTCTCAAGGTTTTTTGGCTATGCTAATTGGATAATTAAATTGCCGTTTTTATTGTTTGGGTTTGGAGCTGTTTTTTACGCTTATTTTTTATGCTATCGACATTTTTCTAAACAAGTAGGTATTATCTCAGCTTCAATTTTTAGTTTTTCTTTAATTTTTGTTTTTTACGCACCAATAGCCAGGATGTATATTTCGGGTGTGTTTTTTAGTGTAGCACTTTTATATTATTTTTTCGAAATTTTCTTTTTAAACAAAAACACAAAAAGAAATTATTTTTTTCTTGGCTTGTTTGCTCTGCTTTCAGCATTAAATCAACATATTAATGCCTTGTTTGCTTTTACTGTTTTTCTATCAGGATTATTTTTTTTGACGAAAGAAAATTATAAAGCTTATATTTTAACAACCATACTTGTAATTACAGCTTATTTACCACATTTGCCTGTAACATTGTATCAATTAAAAATTGGTGGCATTGGTTACGAACAAGGAGGTTGGCTGCCTAAACCAGAATTTAATTCGTCTATAATGTTTCTTAAAGTAATATTTGGAACCGGAAGGGCTTATTATATTTTCGCTTTTTTTATTCTACTGTGTTTTATTACTAATAAACAAATTGGTTTAAATAAAAAACAATTTTTGTTATTGCTCTTATTTATAATTAATTATTTAATCATTTATTTTTATTCTATTTACAATGCTCCGGTTTATCAAAACTCTGTTATGTTATTTTCTGGCGTAACTGTTGTAATTATGATTAGTTCATTATTAAATTTTAGAAATCGCTATTTGTTTTATGTAGCGTTTTTATTAATTAGCGCTGTATTAATTTTTAAAACATACGTAAAAAAAGACTATTACAAGCAGTGTGTAAAAACTATATTCGAATATCAGTTTGAAAGAACGTTTGAACTTAAAAAACTGTTGGGAGAAAAAAATGTTTACCCAATATTTTTTGATTCGGATGATGTGATGAAGCAAATTTATTTTAACAGGTATAATAAAAATTTTGATTATGAAGATTCTAAAGATTCTGTTACATTTTCTGTAAAACACTTTTCAAAATTTGTAGCCGGTTTAAAAACAGATTATTTGGTGTTAGCGTCTTCTTATCCCGTTTATCAATCTGTTGCACAAGAATATTTTCCTTATTTAATTGAAAATGTTCAAACTCAAGCAGTAAATTATAAAGTATATTCCAAACGGTTGCGAGATAAAAAAAATGAAGTAAGCGGCGAGCAACTTATATTCTCAGCCAATGTATTTAATAAGGGTACCGTAATTTTCAGAGATGTAAATTCTGGTACTTTTAATAACAATAAATTAAATTTATCGGTAGATTCTTTAAATGAATTTCCGTTTGATGCTAAAATTAAATTGAATGAACTTACCTTTAGGGAAGGTCAGGTAGTTTTACTAAAATGTATGGTGAAATTATGTAACCCTTTAAAA
>CANFQR010000139.1 GCA_947449125.1 Bacteroidota bacterium
CTCAATTTATGAAAGCGAACAATCGGGTAGACCTCTTAACTATGTAATGCAAATGGATGAATTTTCCAGCCATGCACCTAAAATATTTAAAGAGGATTGTAAAATTAATTGGTCAAAATCTGTTTTAGAAATAAACAATTTAATTAGGGGACTATCACCTTATCCCGCTGCCTTTACCGAAATCAAAAATGATGATAATTCTATTCAAACAATAAAAATTTTTAAATCTAAAGTTGAGTTCGTAAGTACTGAAGACGCTAGCGGCTCGCTAATAACCGATAATAAAACTTTTTTGAAGGTTTGTTGTATGGATGGGTTAATTAATGTTTTTGAAATTCAGTTACAGGGAAAAAAAAGAATGACAATACAAGAATTTTTACGTGGTTTTAAAATAAATGAATCAACAAAATTTATTTGATGTAATGCTTGTAAATGCTAGTAAATATATTATTGATTTCTTTTAGCGCCCGTAAAACAAGAAAAATTTATTTTTTTTTTCAAAAAGCTCAATAACTAAGGCTGTTTCAGGCTGTATTTATTAACAAAACCCTAATTTATCAACAAAACAGCCTTTTTTTATTTCAAAACACTTGACAAATAAGCTTTAGAGCATAAATTTGTATCATTAATAATTGTTTAACCCTTAAAAAACAAAAAAAATGAACAAAGCAGAATTAATTGATGCTATCGCAGCAGGTTCTAAATTAACAAAAGCAGACGCTGGTCGTGCTTTAGATTCAACAATCGAAGCTATTCACAAAGCTTTAAAAAAAGGTGATCGTATTGGTTTAGTAGGTTTTGGTTCTTTTTCAGTAGCTAAGCGCGCTGCTCGTACAGGACGTAATCCTCAAACTGGAAAAGAGATTAAAATTGCTGCTAAAAAAGTAGTAAAGTTTAAAGCTGGTTCTGATTTAGCTGGATCAGTTAATAAAGGAAAATAATTTAAAAAAATTATTTAGAGAAGCTGCTAATTATTCTTAGCAGCTTTTTTTATGTCTGCCCAATAGGACGAGAGATGTTTTTTATTTTATGGGAAGTAAATTTGCTATTAACTAATCACTTTGCTATTTTAGACATTGAAAAATAATTAACTAAAACATACAACATGAAAAAACAATTACTACTTGGTTCGGCTTTATTAGCAGTAATAAGTGCCTTTCCTCAATCAAATCGTACAACAAAGCCAGCAGGCATAGTTGATATGACTAAAATAGTTGCAGCCAAATTTGCTGTAGAGCCTGAGGGTTCTGTTAGTCCAAAACTAAAACCTGTAATTGGGCCAGAAGAAAATGCAGGTAATTCAACTGAGATGTCAGTTTCAATGCCGCCATCAACTATTAATTGGAAATTAGTTACCGGATCTATGAATATTTACGGTATGTTAGTTTCTCAGTCAAGACCTTTACAATACAATGATAATGTCAACGCTGTTTCATTTATTCATCGTAAAAGTCAATCTTATGTAGCAAGTCCTTCTTCAGGAAGTAATTCAGGGACTATTGTAGCTGAAATCAGTTCAAATTGGGGTTCAACATGGGATAGTACCTGTATTTGGGCAGATGCTACAAACGCAGGTAGATACCCTCAAGGCGCAATATATAGTGCCCCGGGAAACACAAATATTGCTAATGCATATGTTGTTGGTTCAGGACCAACTGTTGCAGGCTCTGCTTTTTCAGGAGATTTTTATGCAAGTAAAAAATTAAACGCTTTTGATAATGTTGCCAGTGCTGCACCTAATGCTCAACAGTTTTTTGATTTTACTTCAACGGCATCTGTTGCTGCTCATGGATGGTCTCGTTATGGATTTAATTCCACAGACGATGGAATTGTGCGCTCATTAGCCTTAATACAAAATGACAATACTGGATTAGGAACAGGTAGAGGCGTGGCTGTTGTAAAAGGTACATTTAATGCAGGTGCATTTAATTGGTCAACAGATTCTATAATTCCTAATACCATTATAAAAACAGATGGGTCTAAAGTTATGGGATACGCCCCTCAAATGGCTTGGAACGAGTCAGGAACAGTGGGATATGTTTTAATCTTGGGGGCTGCAGCCAACTCAACCAACAGTACAAAGGGATATCAACCAATCGTATACAAAACTACAAATAGCGGTGCAAGCTGGGCAATGGTGCCTGGTATTGATTTTAATAATGTTGCGTTTCAACCTGTATTATCTCGTTTAGACGGATTAGCATCTAATTCAAATATTGCAGTGCCTTATTTTAATGATTATAATATGATTGTTGATGCCAATAATAAATTGCATATTGCCGCTACCTTAAATGGCACATCAAGAGATCACCAAGATTCTTTAGGGTATATCAATAGTTATTCAATGTCAATTGACCAATCAGGTTATTTATGGCCTCATGTACCAGGCTTCCGTCCATTTTTATATGACTTTATAGGTGATGGAACATCTGCTTGGACTTATAAATTAATTGATTCTGTTTCATCAGAAGCTGCTGGAGCATCTACAGGAAGTGATGGATTTAATGATAATCCATGGGATCCAACAGGTACTAATGGTTCAAAAACAGACAATGTAGATACACGTATTCAGGTGGGTCGCACTCCTGATGGACAATATATTACTTTTGCTTGGTCTGAGTCTGATACCAACCAAACTGTTGGCGGAAGAAAATACAATAGCTTACCTAATATTAAAACGCGTTGTATGGCTATAGGTTCGGGTACAAATATGTATGTTGTTTCTCCAACAGAAATTAACGTATCAAAAGTTGCTCCGGGAACAGGTACAACAAATCCTAATGTTCAAAACAAAGCTACTATGCATTATATGTCACCAACTACAGGTGCAGCAGCTGTTACAGGAAATACTGTAGACATTAACACACCTATCAGTGTAACAAACAGTAATCCATTTTCTCAGTTAACAAATAATACAACTTGGATCCAGGCCGGAAAGTTATCTTATTCCTTTTCTAGTTTAAACACTGGAATTAAAGATAATGTGCAAAATAGTCTTAACTATGAAATTTTCCCTAATCCTGCTTCAAACAATGCTGTATTATCTATTGATTTAAAAGATAATAACAATGTTGAGGTTTCAGTATTAAATGCAATTGGACAATTAGTTAAAACAACTAAAGCACAAGGCTTGGTTGGTCAAAACAATATTAATATTGATTTAACAGGATTATCTACCGGTGTTTACATGGTAAATGTAAAGGTGGGTAGCGCTAGCCATACTAAAAAATTAATAGTACAATAATTAATTTTTCAAATTTAAAACCTAAAAAAGCCGCTTTATATAAAGCGGCTTTTTATTTAACAGGATGTCAATTAATCTTAATATATTTTTACTAAATTGCGTAAATATTAATTAATAAAGAAAGTATGAAAAAACAATTACTACTTGGTTCGGCTTTATTAGCAGTAATAAGTGCCTTTCCACAATCAAGTCGTACAACAAAGCCAGCAGGCATAGTTGATATGACCAAAATAGTTGCAGGAAAATTTGCTTTAGAACCTGAGGGTTCTGTTAGTCCAAAACTAAAACCTGTAATTGGGCCAGAAGAAAATGCAGGTGATCCAACTGAGATGTCGGTTTCAATGCCGCCATCAACTATTAATTGGAAATTGGTTACCGGATCTATGAATATTTACGGTATGTTAGTTTCTCAGTCAAGACCTTTACAATACAATGATAATGTGAATGCTATTTCATTTATTCATCGTAAAAGTGCCAGCTATAGCGCATCTCCGGTAAGCAACTCAGGAGCAATAGCTGCTGAAATTAGTTCAAATTGGGGTTCAACATGGGATAGTACCTGTATTTGGTCGGATGGAACAAATTTGGGTAGATATCCTCAAGGCGCAATTTATAACCCTCCAGGAAATTCAAATATTGGTAACGCTTACGTAGTTGGGGCTGGTCCTTGTACAGGCGGAAGCGGATGGTTAGGAAATTTTTATGCCAGCAAGCAATTAAATAGTTTTAATACAACGGCGAGTGCTTCACCAAATGCTCAGCAATTTTTATCAACAAGTTTGAGTTCTTATCCTGCAAATCAAGGTCCACATGCCTTTTCGCGTTATGGATTTAGTTCCACAGATGATGGAGTAGTTAGGTCCTTAGCTTTGATAGTTGATGATCCTGCCAATATTGATGGTATGAGAGGTGTTTCGGTTGTAAAAGGTTCATTTAACGCAGGAGCGTTTACTTGGACTACTGATTCAATAATTCCAAATTCTGTGGTAAAAACTGATGGTTCAAAAGTTATTAGTTCCGCCCCTCAAATGGCTTGGAATGAGTCAGGAACAGTGGGATATGTTTTAATTATGGGAGCAGCTGCAAACGCAACCAATAGTACAAAAGGTTACCAGCCAATAGTTTATAAAACTACAAATAGTGGTGCAAGCTGGGCAATGGTTCCTGGTATAGATTTTAATAACGCTGCTTTTCAACCTGTATTATCTCGTTTAGATGGGTTAGCATCTAATTCAAATATTGCAGTGCCTTATTTTAATGATTATAACATGATTGTTGACGCAAATAACAAATTACATATTGCTGCTACATTAAATGGTACATCAAGAGATCATCAAGATTCTTTAGGTTATATCAATACATATTCATTATCTATCGACCAATCAAGTTATTTATGGCCTCATGTACCAGGTTACCGCCCGTTTTTATATGACTTTATAGGTGACGGAACATCAGCTTGGACTTATAAATTAATTGATTCTGTTTCATCAGAAGCTGCTGGAGCATCTACAGGAAGTGATGGATTTAATGATAATCCATGGGACCCAACAGGTACTAATGGTTCAAAAACAGATAATGTGGATACGCGTATTCAGTTGGCTCGTACGCCTAATGGACAATACATTACATTTGCTTGGTCTGAGTCTGATACTAATCAAACAGTTGGTGGAAGAAAATACAATAGTTTACCAAACATTAAAGCGCGTTGTATGGCAATAGGATCTGGTACAAATATGTATGTTGTTTCTCCAACAGAAATTAATGTGTCAAAAGTTGCTCCGGGCACTGGTACAACAAATCCTAATGTTCAAAACAAAGCTACTTTGCATTACATGTCTCCAACTACCGGAACGGCTGCTATTACAGGAAATACTGTAGACATTAACACACCTATTAGTGTAACAAACAGTAATCC
>CANFQR010000140.1 GCA_947449125.1 Bacteroidota bacterium
AAGTAATTCTAATAGCATAGTGGTAAGTCCTACAACAAGTACCACATATTCCGTTATCGGGTCAAATAGCAATTGTTTGGGTTCTGCATCTGTTTCAATTACAGTTAATCCAAATCCGGTTATATCTATAGTATCAAATCAAAGTTTAATTTGTGTGGGTCAATCGGCCACTTTAACAGCAAGTGGGGCAATTACGTATACCTGGAATCCAAGCATTATAAGTAATTCTTTAGTCATTACACCCAATACCACATCATCGTTTACAGTTTCTGGTTCAGATATTAATGGTTGTTTTAATAACACTATTTACACCCAGACGGTTTCATTGTGTTTAAGTAATAATGAAATAATTCAAAACAATAATCTCGATAATTTATACATTTTCCCTAATCCGTTCTCATCAAACATAACAATAGTTAATCCGTTGGATTTTGCTGAAATGAGAATAGTAATTTTTAATTCAATTGGAGAATTATTGGATGATAAAATTCTTTCTAATAATAAAACTGAAATAAATTTAAACCATTTGCCGAATGGATTTTATTTTATTAATGTGAAATTAAAAAACGAGGAAAAAACAATAAAAGCTCTTAAGTATTAATATGATTTTTTAGAAACTTAAGTATTATTTAATCGAATTATTTTTGTTTGTTTCTCAGTAAAATCAAGCCTTTTTGTTATTTTTACTAATTCATAAATGGATAAAAAACCTCATAACTATATTAAGTGGCTCTGGATTTTTTTACTTAGCCCGATTTTAATTATTTTTTTACTGGTTACTTTAATTGGTATTGGCGTATTTGGCGATTTGCCGCACGTTGAAGAATTAGTAAACCCAAAAAATAATTTGGCCACCGTTGTGTATAGTGGCGATATGAAAATTATAGGTAAGTATTATAGCGAAAATCGTGTTAATGTTATTTTTAAGCAACTTGATAAAGACTTAGTTGATGCATTAGTTGCCACAGAAGATGCCCGGTTTTATGAGCATAGTGGCGTAGATATTAAAGCTTTGGCGCGTTCATTTGTAGGGGCATTTACCGGAGGAAATAAAGGAGGAGGAAGTACAATATCTCAGCAGCTTGCAAAAATGATGTTCCCCAGAGAAAAGTTGAGTAAGCCCGAATTGATTGTTCGTAAAATGAAGGAGTGGATTATTGCCACCCGCCTTGAAAAGTATTATACAAAAGATGAAATTATTGCACTCTATTTAAATAAATTCGATTTTTTAAATTTGGCAGTTGGAATAAAATCAGCATCGCAAATTTATTTTAATCGTTCGCAAGACAGTTTAAAAATAGAGCAAGCTGCCATGCTCATTGGAATGGCTAAAAATCCATCATTGTTTAATCCTATTCGTCACCCTGATAAAACACTTCAAAGACGAAATGTTGTTTTAAATCAAATGGTTAAATATAACTTTTTGGAAAAGCAGAAATATGATAGCTTAAAATTACTACCCCTTGATTTAAATTTTCATCCCGAAGATCATAACGATGGTTTGGCAACTTATTTTAGAGAATATATTCGCGATAATTTTTTAAAGTCGTGGTGTGAAACTCATATTAATCCTGCCACAAAAAAACCTTATAACATCTATAAAGACGGTTTAAAAATT
Source organism: Bacteroidota bacterium (assembly GCA_947449125.1). Classification (GTDB taxonomy): domain Bacteria; phylum Bacteroidota; class Bacteroidia; order B-17B0; family Aurantibacillaceae; genus Aurantibacillus. The sequence goes on from CANFQR010000140.1 coordinate 1,619, forward strand.
TATACAACAATAGATTCGCGAATGCAGCAATATGCCGAAGAAGCTGTTAATGAGCATATGAGCGATTTGCAGAAAATGTTTAATAAAGATTTAAAAACAAAAAAAAATGCGCCGTTTGCATGGAATGTCACTAAACAGGAAATAGAAAATATCATGACTTCTTCCATCAAAAGAAGTGAAAGGTTTAGGTCTGCAAAAAATGCCGGAATGAGCAATGAAGAAGCAATAGCTACGTTTTATAAACCTGTACAAATGACTGTTTATAGTTTGCGCGGTGAGATAGATACGTTAATGACTCCGTTTGATAGTATAAAATATTACAAAGGATTTTTACAAACAGGATTTATGGCCATGGAACCACAAACCGGTTATGTTAAAGCTTGGGTTGGAGGAATAAATCATAAACACTTTAAATATGATCATGTTAAGGTTAGCAGACGTCAGGTTGGTTCAACGTTTAAACCGTTTGTTTATGCTTTGGCTATTCAAGAAGGATTTTCGCCATGCCACCAAGTCCCAAATGTAAAAACATGCATTTCATTACCTGAAGGCGGCGATTGGTGCCCCGAAAACTCTGATGGGCCAAACGATAAAAATAACGGAAAAATGCTGACGCTTAAAAAAGCATTAGCAAATTCCATTAATTACATAACGGCTTGGATAATGAAGCAATATGGGCCGCATGTTTTGGTTACTTTAGTAAAACGCTTAGGAATAACCTCAGAAATCCCTGAAGTGCCATCAATATGTTTGGGCACTGCCGACATTAATGTTTTTGAAATGGTAGCTGCTAATTCAACCTTTGCCAATAAAGGCACATATATTCAACCCACATTTATTACCCGTATCGAAGATAAAAACGGCAAGGTAATAGAAGAATTTATACCTACCACGGATGAGGTTTTTAGTGAAGAAAAAGCATATACCATGATTCAATTAATGCGCGGAGTGGTTGATGGTGGTACAGGCTCACGATTAAGATTCAGGCATAAATTAATGAATCAAATCGCAGGTAAAACCGGCACAACTCAACGTAACGCAGACGGGTGGTTTATTGGTTTAACGCCTGAACTTGTTGCAGGCGCATGGGTAGGTGGAGAAGACAGAAGTATACACTTTAATTCAATGGTTGAGGGACAGGGAGCAACTATGGCCTTGCCAATTTGGGGTAAATTTTTTAGCAAAGTATACGCTGATAACAAGATAAAAGTAAGCAAAGGAGATTTTCCTAAACCTAAAAATATAGATCCAAATCTGGAATTAGATTGCAGTAAATATGATGCCATTGATAACGACGGAACAATGGAAATAAATGAATTTGATAACTTAAAAGAACAATAATATGATTAACAGAGTTGTAAAAAATGTTGAAGAGGCGTTGATTGATGTTAAAGATGGAAATACATTAATGTTGGGAGGTTTTGGTTTGTGCGGTATTCCTGAAAATTGTATTGCCGAACTGGTTAAAAAAGGAGTAAAAAATTTAACCTGTATTAGTAACAATGCAGGCGTTGATGATTTTGGTTTGGGATTATTACTTCAAACAAAACAAATAAAAAAAATGATTAGCAGTTATGTTGGCGAAAATGAAGAGTTTGAGCGACAAATGTTAAGTGGCGAACTTGAAGTAGAATTAATACCCCAAGGCACTTTAGCTTCACGATGCATGGCTGCGGGCTACGGAATGCCTGTAATTTATACCCCCGCAGGTGTTGGAACAGAGGTAGCTATTGGTAAAGAAACAAGAAAATTTACATATAACGGCGAAGAAAAAGAATATTTGATGGAGAAAGCATTTGAAGCAGATTTTGCCATAGTAAAAGCATGGAAGGGAGACACCGCCGGAAATTTAATTTATAGAAGTACTGCAAGGAATTTTAATCCACTAATGGCAATGGCAGGAAGAATTACTATAGCCGAAGTAGAAGAACTTGTTCCTGCAGGAGAATTAGACCCCGATTATATTCATACTCCCGGAATTTATGTTCATAGAATTTTTCAAGGCGAAAAATACGAGAAAAGAATTGAGCAAAGAACAGTCAGAAAATTGCAATAAATAATGTTATTTAATTCTTTACATTTTTTATTTTTTCTTCCGATTGTTGTAGGACTATACTATCTGATTTCACAGAAATTCAGATGGATTTTAATTTTTATTGCCAGCTGTTATTTTTACATGGTGTTTGTGCCTGAGTATATTTTGATACTCTTTCTAATAATTATTATTGATTATATATCGGCCATAACAATTGAACGCGTGGGTGGCAAACTCAAGTTGTTTTACCTTATTGCCAGTTTAACAGCAAACATTAGTTTACTTGCTTTCTTTAAATATTTTAATTTTTTAAATGAAAATATTGTTTCCTTATTTTCAATTTTTGGTAAAGAATTTCATCCTGTTAATCTTAATATTATTTTGCCAATTGGTTTATCGTTTCATACGTTTCAATCAATGAGTTACACAATCGAAGTATACAGGGGACATCAAAAAGCCGAAAAGCACTTAGGTTATTTCGCTAATTATGTTTTGTTTTTTCCTCAAATGGTTGCCGGTCCTATAGAGCGCTACGCAACGTTGGGTAATGAATTAAGAAATATACATGAGCCATTGTATAAAAATTTTTCAGATGGTTTTAAACTTGTTTTATTTGGGCTGTTTGTTAAAATGACAATTGCCGATAATATAGCGCCATATGTTAATCAGATTTATTTAGATCCATTAAAGTATAAGTCATATCAGGTACTGCTGTCTGTTTTTTTATTTTCATTTCAGATTTACGCAGATTTTTTTGGTTATTCAACAATAGCTTTAGGAAGCGCAAAATTATTGGGCGTAAACATAATGGATAATTTTAAAACGCCCTATTTATCCAAAAGTGTTTCAGAATTTTGGTCGCGTTGGCATATTTCACTAAGCACCTGGTTTAGAGATTATCTTTATATCCCATTGGGCGGTAACCGTGTAAAATTACCACGTTGGACATTAAATATTTTAATTGTATTTATGGTAAGTGGTTTATGGCATGGTGCAAATTGGACATTTGTAATTTGGGGTGCTTTACATGGTTTAATGCTTTTAATGGAAAAGTACTTCTCTTTAAAATTCAAGTTCAAAATTAAATCAGGGTGGAGTTTTATAAATATACTTTTGGTATTAAAAACATTTATAATCACCTCATTTATTTGGGTGTTTTTTAGAGCTGAGAGTTTTGAAAAGGCAAAAAATATTTTAAAAGCTTGTTTTTTTAATAATAATACAGGTATAGAAAAAATTGATTTTATTATACCGATTGTTTTTGTTTTGGTGATGATTATTTTTGATGTATTGTTTTTTAATTCACGCGTTGATAATAAAATCTCCACATTTAAAACAGTTTATAGGTGGGTTTTTTACTTTGTGATTTTGTTTTGTTTATTGATTTTTTCAGGCACACAAAAATTTACGTTTATATACTTTCAGTTTTAATGATTAAAAAAATTAGTATAAGGTTATTAATAGTGTCGCTTTTTATAGC
>CANFQR010000141.1 GCA_947449125.1 Bacteroidota bacterium
ACCAATACTTATATTTTTTAAACCCAACGCCCCCGAAAAAGGAGCAGTTATGGTTGTTTTAGAAATTTGAGCGAGATAAAAAGCCAAGTCTGCTTTAAAAACATTTAATTCGTTTTCCTGGACATCAATTTCTTCTTGACTAACTCCGTTAATAGATACCAATTTTTTTAAGCGTTCTAATTTTTGTTCTGCCAATTTAAGTTGCGATTTGATTTTTAATAATTGTGCTTGCAAATCAGCATCATTTAATTTTATTAATAAGTCGCCTTTTGAGACAGTTTCACCTTCTTTAAAATAAATATCGGTTACTTTACCATTTACTTCAGAATAAATTTCAACCTGATTAAACGAAACAATTTTACCGGTTGTAAAAATAGTTTTAGAAAACTTTTCAAAACTTGTAACAAAATAATTTACAGCAACTGGCGCTGACATCTTTTTTTTGGAGGCATCTGATGGTTTGTCTTCTTTTTTAGAAAAAAAAATAAATTTAGATGCTATTAATAATCCAATTATAAAAAAAAATTTAATCCAGGCTGGTATATTTTTCATTTTAAAAAAATCAGTTTAATTTTTATGGTTTTTTACTAAACCATTTAATCTTATTTAGGTTTATAAAGGTACTACTAATTTTTTGTAGCATAATTGTATATTTGTGCTCCAAAAACAAAAAATCATTTTTCAATACAAACAATAAAATAACCGTTAAATGACCATTAATAATTCTTACCGCTTATCGGTAATTCTAGCCTTGTTAACAGTAACATCTGTATTCGCGCAAAGCGAAAGGCATTTTAAAAACATTAAAATGTTAACCCATGGAGGAGATAATGCTGAAGCCTATTTTAGTTTTGACGGAAAATATGCATCGTTTCAGAGTAACAACGAAAAATGGAATTTAAAATGTGATCAAATATTTAACCTGGACATAGAAAAGGCATCAAAAGATTCAACTTATAAACCAAATTTAATAAGTACAGGTAAAGGTCGAACTACTTGTAGTTATTATTTAAAAGACGGTAAACATATTATATATGCATCAACACATAAAGCAGCTAACGAATGTCCGGCACCACCTGAAACAAATGGTAAATATTTATGGGCTGTTTATCGCTCGTTCGATATTTTTGTTGCAGATTTAAACGGAAACATTACTAAACAATTAACCGAAAGCGATGGTTATGATGCGGAAGCCACAGTTTCTCCTAAGGGAGATAAAATTGTTTTTACAAGCGACAGAAGTGGTGATTTAGAGCTTTGGACAATGGATATTGATGGAAAAAATCAAACTCAAATTACATTTGGCTTAGGTTACGATGGTGGAGCATTTTTTTCACCCGATGGAAAAAAATTAGTTTTTAGAGCTTCAAGGCCTCAAACTGATAAAGAAATTGAGGAATATAAAGAATTACTTTCTCAAGGATTAGTTGCACCTACCTCTATGGAATTATACACATGTAACGTTGATGGTAGCAATTTAAAACAAATAACAAAGTTGGGAAAAGCCAATTGGGCGCCCTTTTATCACCCAAGCGGTAAAAAAATTATTTTTTCAAGCAACCATCATAGTGCAAAGGGCTACGATTTTCAATTATTCATGATTAATGATGATGGAACTAAATTAGAACAAATAACCAATCAAAGTATGTTTAACGCTTTTCCAATGTTTTCTCCAAATGGTAAAAAACTAATTTTTTCATCGAACAGAAATAATGGCGGTACAAGAGATACCAACTTATTTATTGCTGATTGGATTGATTAATGTAATTAATCAGTTTTTTAATTAAGTTTTCCCATATAAATTTATCAGTAATAACATTTAAAGCATTTTGTTTTTTTGAATTAATATTTTCGTAAGGAGAATTAATTATTTCGTGAAGTTTATCTTTAATTAATTGTGGATCTGAATCTTTAATTAAATAACCTGTTTGTTCATTCACTAGAACATTTATCGCGCCAACATCTGTTGCTAAAATGGTTAAACCATTTGCCATAGCCTCTAAAATAACATTAGGCATACCTTCACTCCAGCTTGGACAAATTAAAACATCGCACTGTCTAATTAATTGTTTTAAACTTAATTTATCTCTTATTTCACCGTGATAAAAAACTAAATTATTTTTCAATTGTCTGTTAATTGGTATCGGCCCAATAAAATGAAACTCAATTTTTCTGCTAATTTTTTTTTTACTCACCTGAGAAATTACCGTATTGAGTTCTTCAATACCTTTTCTTCGCTCGTAACGTCCAAGAAATAAAAATTTTAAACTAGATGTAACAGGATTTATATTTTTCGAGACTTCCTCAGATTCAACACCCGAAGGTAATTCAAAAATGTTTGTAGGATTAACCCCAATTGATTTAATAATAGTTGTAATTTTTCCGCCATAAGAAAAAACAACGTCTGCTTTTTGAGATAAAAACTTAACAGGTTTTCTAAGCAAAAATAAATGTTGAAGTTTAATTTTAAAATCAGGCGCTTTCTGAAACATCTCGTATCCATGAAAGTTAACTCCAATTTTAGGACAGCTTATTTTCCCTTTGTTTTTTTGAGATATTAAATACCAACCTGTAAATCCTTTTGTATAAATAAAATCATATTTGGGTAAACGTTCTTTTATTTTTTCGAAAATTAATTTAGAATGTTTGTAAGAGTTTAAAATATAATGTCCCGGATAGCTTATACCTTTTGGAAAATCTACTATAATTGATGAAATATATTTTTTTTCTTCGGCAGTGAAAACATCAAGGTTTGTTATATCTAAATTACTTTGATTAAAATGAACTAAATCAACATGAATTTTATTTTGAGATAAGTATTTACAAAGGTAATAAGAATGCTTCTGCATACCGCCTAAAACATAGGGCCAAATTCCATCTGTAATTAAAGCTATTCGCATTTCTATTAGTGAAGCTTACCTGTAATTGGCATATTGTCAAGTATTTCAGCTTCAGCATTATTTAATTCATGTAATCTTTTGTAAATGGTCTCTTCATCAAAATAATTTAGTGCCATTTTTACAAAAATTTCACCATGCTTTGCCTCGGTTGCCCAAAGTTGATGATAAAAATTTTTAAGATCGCCCTCCGGTAAATGTTCATATACTAATTTAAAACGCTCGGCTGCTCTACTTTCGATTACCGAAACCAATAACAAGCGATCCATAAAATGTTCGTCTCTGCCATTTCTACATAATTTCAATAATTCTTTCACGTAGCTATCTTCGGTTATTTCGTGTTGTAACTGGATGCCTTGACTTTGCATAACTTTGTAAACATCCCTGAAATGTTCCATTTCCTCAAGAGCTGTATCAATTAACTCAGAAATTATTTCTATTCTGTTTGGGTATTTAGCAACCAAACTCATGGCAGAAGCTGAAGCTTTTCGTTCGCACCCAGCATGATCTTGTAAGAAAAAAGTAAAATTTGCCATTACTACTTCAATCCACTTAGGATTGGAAGGTTTAACTAGAGGCAAACGGTATTGCATACAACTATTATTTTGTTACATACATAACTTCCTTAACGGCCTTAATTACTTTTGCAACATTTGGCAAGCTTGCCTCAATTAAAGTTGGAGCATAAGGTAGAGGCGTATCTGCTGTTGTAACTCTCAATACGGGTGCATCTAAATAATCAAATGCATCTTTTTGCACTTTGAATGCAATTTCGGAAGAAATACTGGCAAGAGGCCATGCTTCTTCAACTACAACCAATCTATTGGTTTTTTTAACCGAATTAATTACAGTTTCATAATCAATGGGTCTTACTGTTCTTAAGTCTATAAGCTCAACATTTATTCCCTCTTTTTCAAGCTCTGTAGCAGCAGCCAAAGCCACTTTTAAAATTTTACCGAATGAAACAATAGTAACGTCAGTACCTTGTTTTTTAATATCGGCTTTGCCTATTGGAATTAAATATTCTTCTTCTGGAACTTCACCTTTATCGCCATACATTTGCTCACTTTCCATGAAAATTACTGGGTCGTTATCGCGAATGGCGCTTTTTAATAAACCTTTTGCATCGTATGGATTGCTTGGAACAATTACTTTTAATCCAGGACAATTAGCATACCAATTTTCAAAAGCCTGAGAATGCTGTGAACTTAACATTCCTGCACTGGCTGTTGGTCCTCTAAAAACAATTGGTACATTGTATTGCCCCCCACTCATGCTATACATTTTAGCCGCACTATTTATAACTTGATCTATAGCAACTAAACTAAAATTAAACGTCATAAATTCAACTATAGGACGTAAACCGTTACTTGCTGCACCAACTGCTATGCCTGCAAAACCAAGTTCTGCAATAGGCGTATCAATTACACGCTTAGGACCAAATTCAGCTAACATGCCTTTACTCACTTTATAAGCACCATTGTATTCTGCTACCTCTTCCCCCATTAGAAATATTTTTTCATCACGTCTCATTTCCTCAGACATGGCTTCTCGTAATGCTTCTCTAAATTCAATTAGTCTCATAAGTTATATTTGTAATTAATCCAAAATTAAGAAAAAAAATTAATTTTCATGAATCGAAATGAGTCGTGAATCTGAAAAAATAATAAGAAATAATTAAACTACATTTATTAGAAATTAGCAATAAAATTAGCTAGCAAATTTAAAATTTACATTTTTCCAACTACGCACTCAATTAGATCATCTTCATTAAGATACTTGTTAGCTAAATCGCGCAACTCAAAAGGTGTAACAGTTTTTACAGCGTTAAAATAATTTTCATAATAGGAATAATCTAATCCAAATTCCCAAATGGCTTTAAATTTATCGGCAAGAGCAAAAGGGCCATCTACTGTTCTTAAAAAATTCCCTAAAATATAATTTCTAACTGTTTCTAATTCGGTATCCGGAACTAAATTATTGCGTAACGCGGCAATTTCAAAATAAATTTCATTTAATGTTTGCTTTGTTACGTCGGCGCCCACCTCGGTTGAAATTGCAAAATAACCACCATTTACAAAAGATGCCAAACCACTTCCAATACCATAGGTGTAGCCTTTATCTTCTCTAATGTTTGCCATTAAACGCGAACCAAAATACCCTCCAAGTATGGTGTTTAACACCTGAAATTTAAAATAATCTTGATGAGTTTTGTTAAATAATAATCTGCCTA